>NZ_BCBI01000052.1:0-46730 GCF_001320565.1 Pseudomonas sp. NBRC 111132 | reverse complement strand
AGCAGCGCTTCATCGAGATCGACCCGCAGCACCGCCTGGAGGCCGTCACCCGCGTGCTCGGCCACTACCGCCCGCAGTCCTGCGTGGCGTTCTGCTTCACCAAGCAGCAGTGCGAGGATGTGGTTGCCCACCTGACCGCCAAGGGCATCGTCGCCCAGGCCCTGCACGGCGACCTGGAGCAACGTGACCGCGACCAGGTGCTGACCATGTTCGCCAACCGCAGCAGCTCGGTGCTGGTGGCGACCGACGTGGCCGCGCGTGGCCTGGACATCGATGGCCTGGACATGGTCATCAACGTGGAACTGGCACGTGATGCGGAAATCCACGTGCACCGCGTGGGCCGTACTGGCCGTGCTGGCGAGAAAGGGATCGCGGTCAGCCTGGTGGCACCGGCCGAAGGCCACCGTGCCCAAGCCATCGAAGACCTGCAGAAAAGCCCGCTGCGCTGGGACTCGCTGGACAGCCTGAAGAACAAGGGCGGCGAACCACTGCTGCCGGTGATGACCACGCTGTGCATTGCCGCTGGCCGCAAGGACAAGCTGCGCCCTGGCGACATTCTCGGTGCGCTGACCGGTGATGCCGGGATCCCGGGCAAGCAGGTGGGCAAGATCGCCATCTTCGACTTCCAGGCGTTCGTGGCCGTGGAGCGGGCGTTGGCCAAACAGGCCATGCAGCGGCTGAACAGCGGCAAGATCAAGGGTCGCGCCCTGAAAGTCCGCATTATCTAAAGCCAGGCAAGGTCCCTGTGGGAGCGGGTTTACCCGCGAATGCGATGGTGCGTGCACCGCCCTATTCGCGGGTAAACCCGCTCCCACAGGTTCGGCGTAGCCATTACGAATCCAGATAGGTTTATACCGTGCACTCCACCGACGTGATCATCCTCGGCGCCGGCGCCGCCGGCCTGATGTGCGCCCAGCTCAGCGCCCGCCGTGGCCGCCGGGTACTGCTGCTCGACCACGCCAACAAGCCAGGCAAGAAGATCCTCATGTCCGGCGGCGGGCGCTGCAACTTCACCAACATGTACACCGAGCCAGCCAACTTCCTGTCGCAGAATGCGCACTTCTGCAAGTCGGCCCTGGCCCGCTACACCCAGTGGGACTTCATCGAGCTGGTGTGCAAACACGGCGTACCGTACCACGAGAAGAAACTTGGCCAGCTGTTCTGCGACAACAAGGCCAGCGACATCCTCGACATGCTGCTGGCCGAATGCGATGAGGCCGGCGCCGAGATCCGCATGCATACCAGCATCGAACAGATCGAAAAGACCGAAGACGGCTACCTGCTGCAGACCAGCGGCGGCCAGTTCGCCTGCCAGTCGCTGGTGATCGCCACTGGCGGGCTGTCGATTCCGACCCTGGGCGCCACAGGCTTCGGCTACCAAGTGGCGCGCCAGTTTGGCCACGCGCTGCTGCCGACCCGCGCCGGCCTGGTGCCGTTCACC
Organism: Pseudomonas sp. NBRC 111132; assembly: GCF_001320565.1. NCBI lineage: Bacteria > Pseudomonadati > Pseudomonadota > Gammaproteobacteria > Pseudomonadales > Pseudomonadaceae > Pseudomonas > Pseudomonas sp. NBRC 111132. Next base: position 45,289 of record NZ_BCBI01000052.1, on the reverse strand, counting down.
ATCACCGAGCCCCAACTCAAGGCACTGTGCACCGAGTTGTCCGGCACCTCGCTGGATTGCACCGCCAGCTGCAATGGCACCAGCTTCCGCGAGAACCTGCTGTTCACCCACCGCGGCCTGAGCGGCCCGGCAATCCTGCAGATCTCGTCGTTCTGGGAAGCCGGCGACACGGTCGAGATCAACCTGCTGCCCGACCGCGATGCGCTGACCTGGCTGCAACAGATGCAGGCCGAACGCGCCAACGCCGAACTGAAGACCGTGCTGGGCGAAGTGTTCACTCGCAAGCTGGCCAACCTGCTGGCCGAGCAGTGGTTCGAGTCCAAGCCGATGAAGCAGTACACCCCTGCGGAGCTGGCGCAAATTGCCGAAAAGCTGGCGAACTGGCAAGTGGTGCCGGCCGGCACCGAAGGCTATCGCACCGCCGAAGTGACCTTGGGCGGCGTCGATACCCGCGAAGTGTCGTCCAAGACCATGGAGTCGCTGAAAAGCCCTGGGCTGTACTTCATCGGCGAAGTGCTGGACGTCACCGGCCACCTGGGCGGTTTCAACTTCCAGTGGGCCTGGGCATCGGCCAACGCCGCAGCGCAGTTCGTGTAGAGTAGAATCCATTCAGCAGCACGGAACGCTTCTTGCTGGCCCGTGCTGCACTGCATTCTTCGCTCACTGCCTAGCAGGCCATCATGTCATCGAGCTCGTTCCGTCAGTCACTGCGTCGCCTGTGGGGCCAAGACAAGTTCAGCTACAGCATCCGGGTCACCATCGCCCTCACCGGCAGCCTGGCCCTGTGCTGGTACCAGAACGAGATGGCCCTGCTGATTCCGCTATTCCTCGGCATCATCGCCAGCGCCCTGGCCGAAACCGACGACAGCTGGCAAGGCCGCCTTAGCGCCTTGGCCGTTACCCTGGTGTGTTTCGCCATCGCTGCGCTGGCGGTCGAACTACTGTTCCCCTACCCCTGGGTCTTTGCCGTCGCCCTGGCCCTCGCGGCGTTTGGCCTGACCATGCTCGGCGCCTTGGGCGAGCGCTATGGTGCGATTGCCTCGGCGACACTGATCACGGCGGTTTACACCATGATCGGTGTGGACCAGCGCGGCGGCCAAGTGACGGACTTCTGGCACGAGCCGCTGCTGCTGGTGGCGGGTGCGGCCTGGTACGGGCTGCTTTCAGTACTTTGGCAGGCGCTGTTTTCCAACCAGCCGGTGCAGCAGAGCCTGGCCAAGCTGTTCTACGAACTGGGCAGCTACCTCAAGCTGAAGGCCAGCCTGTTCGAACCGATCCGCACCCTCGACGTCGAGGCCCGGCGCCTGGAGCTGGCCCAACAGAACGGCAAGGTGGTGGCCGCGCTGAACGCAGCCAAGGAAATCATCCTGCACCGGGTGGGCAACAGCCAACCGAACTCGAAGGTCAGCCGTTACCTCAAGCTGTACTTCCTGGCCCAGGACATTCACGAACGGGTCAGTGCCTCGCACTACCCCTACAACGCCTTGACCGAGGCGTTTTTCCACAGTGATGTGATGTTCCGCTGCCAGCGCCTGCTGCGTAAGCAGGGTTCATCCTGCCAGGAGCTGGCCCGCTCGATCCGCCTGCGCCAGCCATTCGTGCTGGCCAGCGGTTATCCCGAAGCCCTCGAGGACCTCAACGCTTCGCTTGAGCACCTGCGTATCCAGAGCAACCCGGCCTGGCGCGGCCTGTTGCGCTCGCTGCGGGCGTTGGCCGCCAACCTGGCAACGCTGGACCGCCAGCTCAGTGCCGCCAGCAACCCGGACAGCCTGGCCGACGCCAGCGACAGCAGCCTGCTCGACCGCTCGCCACGCTCGCTGAAGGACGTGTGGACGCGCCTGCGCACCCAGCTCACACCGACCTCGCTGCTGTTCCGCCACGCCTTGCGCCTGCCGCTGGCGCTGTCGATCGGCTACGGCATGGTGCACCTGATTCACCCGACCCAGGGCTACTGGATCATCCTCACCACGCTGTTCGTGTGCCAGCCCAACTACGGCGCAACCCGGCGCAAGCTGGTGCAGCGCATCTTCGGCACCGCTGTCGGCCTGACGGTGGGCTGGGCCTTGTTCGACCTGTTCCCCAACCCGGTCATCCAGTCGCTGTTCGCCGTGGTCGCCGGGGTGGTGTTCTTCGTCAACCGCACCACCCGCTACACCTTGGCCACGGCCGCGATCACCCTGATGGTGCTGTTCTGCTTCAACCAGATCGGCGATGGCTACGGCCTGTTCCTGCCACGCCTGTTCGATACCCTGGTGGGCAGCCTGATCGCCATCCTTGCGGTGTTCCTGTTCTTGCCTGACTGGCAAGGGCGACGGCTGAACAAGGCGCTGGCCAATACCCTGGCCTGCGCCAGCGTGTACCTGCGCCAGATCATGCAGCAGTATGCCCATGGCAAGCGTGACGACCTGGCTTACCGCCTGGCCCGGCGCAATGCTCACAACGCCGACGCGGCACTGTCCACCACCTTGGCCAACATGCTGATGGAGCCGGGACATTTCCGTAAGGAGGCCGACGTTGGCTTCCGCTTCCTGGTACTGTCGCACACCTTGCTCAGCTACCTCTCGGGGCTGGGCGCGCACCGCGACACGGCGTTGCCGGCGCAGGTGCAGGAGCAGTTGATCGAAGGTGCCGGGCAAAGCCTGGCCAGCAGCCTGGACGAGATCGCCAACGGTTTGGCGGCGCGGCTGCCGATCGCGATTCACAGTGATGCCGAAGAAGCACTGGCCAATGCCCTGGAGCAAATGCCGGAAGAACTGGATGAGCATCAGCGGCTGGTGCAGACGCAGTTGGCATTGATCTGCCGGCAGTTGGGGCCATTGAGGACCTTGGCGGCGCACCTGATCAAGGAAGGTGCGCCGGCCTGATTTTGCTCGATAAGCCGGTGCGGGCCTCAGAAGTCAAAAGCCATGTTGGCGCAGCAGCCGGGCATAGCTGCCATCGGCCTTCATCGCCGCAATCGCCTGCTCGAAACGCTCGACGATTCGCTGATGCTCCGGGTGCTTCAGGCTGACCAGGATGTGCAGGGTGTTTTCCCCCAACGGCGGCTCCACCAGCATCACCCCATCACGCACGTCCTGCGGCTCGCGCTGCAGGTTGTAACGCGCCACGTACTCGTCCTCCACCGCCAGGTTCACCCGCCCTGCCGCCAGCATGCGCACCGCGGAAGAGAAGTTGCGCACCGGCACCTTGTGCAGGCGAGTATCGCCGTCGAATTCTGGTGAGTAGGCGTAATCACGCACCACGGCGATGCTGTAGGGGTACAAGTCAGACTGGTGCTTGTAGTGGAACGCTTCGCCCTTGCGCTGCAGCAGGCGAATGCGGTTACTCAGATAGGCTTTGGAAAATTGCCCGATGTTGGCGCGTGAGTCGTTGTACCAGGCATTGATCAGCACGTCGTAGCGCCCTTCACCAACCCCCAGCAACGCCCGCGCCCACGGCACTTCTTCATAGCCGCTGGCGTAGCCGGCACGGGCCAATGCCGTGGTGACGATGCTGGTCGCCAGGCCGCCACCCGCCATGTTGGCATCGGTGAACGGTGGCCAGTTGTCGGCCACCAGGCGTAGCCTGTCGTGACCCGAGGCGGGTGTTGCCAGCATCATTGCCAGTAATCCCAGAACACAAAGCAGTGGCCGCATGCTCACGTCCTTTCGCAATGGGGGGCGCACACTGCCGATGAGATTACACAAAGCCGTTGCCGAGGGCAGCGGCCAATAGTGTCATTTAGCCTCTATTTTGGCCGAAGCACAGATGACGTGCGATGATCGACAGCCCATTCAAGGAGTTCGCCAATGTCCATCGACTGGCTCTGCAAGCACCACACCGACCTCGGCAAGGACCAGCTCTATGCCATTTTGCAATTGCGCACCGAAGTGTTCGTGGTCGAGCAGCGTTGCGCGTACCAGGAAGTCGATGGCCAGGACCTGAGCGGCGATACCTTGCACCTGATGGCCTGGCAGGAAGACAAGCTGGTGGCCTACCTGCGGCTGCTCGACCCGCAGTCACAGGGCGGGGACGTGGTGATCGGACGCGTGGTTACCGCACCCGAGGCACGTGGGCAAAAGCTGGGGCACCCGTTGCTGCTCAAAGGCCTGGAAGCGGCTGAACATTGCTGGCCGGGAGTACCGGTATACCTGTCAGCGCAGGCTCATTTGCAGGGGTTTTATGCACGCCATGGGTTTGCGGTGGTGGGCGAGGAATACCTGGAAGACGACATTCCGCATATCGGGATGCGCAAGGGTTGAGCCAACCGTGTGGGAGCGGCCCTTTCGCGACACAAGGCCGCGCCCACAGGGCACTGCGGCCACCCGCTTGATCAGGGGTAACCCAGCACTTCGCGGATCTGCCGCAGGTGTCGGATGATCCACTGCTTGTCGATCGCCCCCCACTCATGGATGCGGTAATGCCCGGCGTGGTTGCGTGCGCCTTCCAGCTGCTCGAACTCGCAGACGATGTCCAGGTCGGCCAGGGCGGCGATGGTGTCCTGGGCTGTGCGCCGGGGCATGCCGGTGGCCTCCATCAGGGCGGGCACGCTGGTCGCGGTCTGGCTGTCGATCAGCCAGGCCACGTATAGGCGCCGGTAGAAGCTGCTCTTGGTCTTGCTCACTTCCATGCTGCATGTTCCTTAGAGGTTGCCCGGCAGCTCCCGGTAGGTCAGGTAGACGCGCAGGTCGAATTCCAGTTGGTGATAGTCCGGCTCCATGTGCTGGCAGAGCTGGTAGAACGCCTTGTTGTGATCGCGCTCGCGCAGGTGCGCCAGCTCGTGCACCACGATCATGCGCAAGAACTGTGGCGCGGCCTCCTTGAACAAGGAAGCAATGCGGATTTCCTTCTTCGCCTTGAGCTTGCCGCCCTGCACCCGGGACACTGCCGTGTTCAGGCCCAGGGCACGGTGGGTCAGGTCGAGGCGGCTGTCGAACAGCACCTTGTCCAGGCCCGGCGCGCTGCGCAGGTACTGCTGGCGCAGATCCTGGGCATAGCCGTACAGCGCCTTGTCGCTTTGCACGTCATGGCGGTCGGGATAGCGGCGCTGCAGGTACTCACCCAGGCGGTCACTGTCGATCATCTGCCGCACCTGCTGCTGCAGGTGCGGCGGGTAGGCTTGCAAGTAACGTAATACGGTCATGGCGCTGTAGTCGGCGTAACGAATGCCGATTCTAGCCAATCATGGCCCTGGCCAGGAGAAAATCGCCGGGAAGCCGCTGGCGTCCGCGGCAGTCATCGGATAAGCCACCAGGAAACCCTGAACGTATTCACAACCATTGGCTTTGAGCCAGGCCGCCTGTGCCGGGGTTTCCACACCCTCGGCGATCACCGTGATGCTGTAGTCGGCACACAGCCCGATAACGCTGCGCACCAGGGCGGCATCCACTGCCGAGTCGGGCAAGCGCGCTACCAGGTGACGGTCGAGTTTCAAGGTGTCGATCGGCAAGTCACGCAGCATGCGCAGCGAACAGTCGCCCGCACCAAAGTCATCCAGGGCCACCCGCACGCCAAGCTCGCGCAAGCGGTGTATCTGTTTGACGGCCGCATCGATGTTGTACATCAGCGAGGTTTCCGCCACCTCCACCTCCAGCTGCGCCGGGACAAGCTGGTAAAGCTGGATGACCCGCTGCAGCTCTTCGACCAGGCCTGGCATCACGAACTGCGCGCGGCTCAAGCTGATGCCAAGCACAAGGTCTGCCGGAAAGCGTTCGTACCAGGCCTGCCGCTGGGCCGCGCCCTGGCGGTAGATCCAGCTGGCCAGGCGGTTGATCAACCGCGCCTCCTCCAGCAACGGGATGAACAGCCCCGGCGGCACATCGCCAACACTGGGGTGCTGCCAGCGCAGCAAGGCTTCGAACCCTCGCAGACGGCCATCGTTGAAGGAGACCTGCGGCTGGTACACCAAGGTGAAGTCTTGCTGCTCGATGGCCGTGCGCACACCGTCCTCAAGCATCAACCGCGAGCGCGCCCTTCCATTGAGTTCCTGATCGTAGAAGCGATATTGCTGGCGGCCGGCCCGCTTGGCCGCGTACATCGCGGCATCGGCTGCGCGTAGCAGGCCTTCTACATTGGCGCCGCAGTCCGGGTAGGTGGCGATGCCGATGCTCACCCCAAGGCATACGTCGAGCCCGTCTACCTCATGGCTGATGGAAACACGCTCGAGCAGCCGTTCGGCATAACGCCCGGCCTGCTCCGGGTAAGGCAAGCTGTCGAACAGTGCGGTGAACTCATCCCCGCCCATGCGCGCCAGCAAAGCCTCACTGCCCAGGCAGTCCTTGAGCTGCTCGGCCACCCAGCGCAGCACCCGGTCGCCCGCATCATGGCCAAGCGAGTCGTTGATACGCTTGAAGCCGTCCAGGTCCATGTACATCAACGCCTGCGCCTTGTCCGAGCGCTCGTTGCGCAACAGCGCACCTTCGGCGGCCTGATAGAAACCGCGACGGTTGAGCAGACCGGTGAGCGGGTCGGTAATGGCCTGGTACTCCAGTTGCTGGTGCAGGTTGCGCACCACCGACATGTCCAGCACGGTCACCACCATGGCCTGCTGGTCGACGGGCAACGGTGCGCAGGACAGCGCCACCGGCACCAGTTCGCCCCCCTGTGTGCGTAGTTGGGCATCGTGTACACGGAAAATCTGGCGCCCCAGATAGGCCTGGTAGAAGTCCGATTCGCGCCACAGGCTGGCACTGGCCAGTTGCATCAGGTCGAGCAGGTGGGCGCCCTGCAGCTGCTGCACCGGGGACGACAGCAAGCGCGAGATGGCCGGGTTGGCAAAACTGATGGTGCCTTCGGCATCTACCACCAGGATGCCTTCGGCGGCATTTTCCAGGATCGACGCGTTGAAGGCCCTGGCCGCTTCCAGCTCACGGCTCAGCCGCTGCAGCATGCGACGGTTGCGCTGCTGGTCGAGCAGCGCCTGAACCTTGGGTTTGAGAATCTGCGGGTCGAACGGTTTGAACATGTAGTCCACGGCGCCGCTGGCGTAGCCTTTGAGCACGGCCGCTTCGGACTGTTCGTTGGCGGTGAGGAAAATGATCGGGGTCAGCCGGGTGCGTTGGCTGCCGCGCATCAGCCGGGCAACCTCAAAACCGTCCATTTCCGGCATCTGTACATCCAGCAGCACCAGGTCGACTTCGTGTTCAAGCAACGCACTCAAGGCTTCCATCCCCGAGCTTGCCGTCAACACTTGCCAATCCTGCCGGGCCAGCAAGGCCCGCATGCTGATCAGGTTCTCGGGGTAGTCGTCTACTACCAGAAGAACCGAGCTGCCATCCAGTGGCTGTGGTTGAGGGTGAGCGCCATCCATGCTGCTTCTCTGTTATGTGACCGACTTCAAAATACGGTTGGATCCATCAATACTCTAGACCCGAGGCTGTAACGCGCAATGCAATCAGAACGCTATCAGTGGCTCAACTGTACGGTAGCCGACTAACGGTCGGTCTGCCGAAATTATGCGCAGGCTTTCTTTGCCCATAAAAAAACCCGCATCGCTGCGGGTTTTTCAGGGCTGCCTGTCGATCAGTTGACCTTGGCGGCCAGCTCACCTTTCAGGTAACGCTGATACATGCCTTCCAGGGAGATCGGCTTGATCTTCGAGGCATTGCCAGCGGTGCCGAAGGCTTCGTAACGGGCGATGCACACGTCACGCATGGCCTTGACGGTTTCACCGAAGAACTTGCGCGGGTCAAACTCGCTCGGGTTGGTCGCCATCAGGCGGCGCATGGCACCGGTAGAGGCCAGACGCAGGTCGGTATCGATGTTGACCTTGCGCACGCCGTACTTGATGCCTTCGACGATCTCTTCGACCGGTACACCGTAGGTTTCCTTGATGTCGCCGCCGTACTGGTTGATGATCGCCAGCCACTCTTGCGGTACCGAGGACGAACCGTGCATCACCAGGTGGGTGTTGGGGATGCGCTTGTGAATTTCCTTGATGCGGTCGATGGCCAGCACGTCACCGGTAGGTGGCTTGGTGAACTTGTAGGCACCGTGACTGGTACCGATGGCAATCGCCAGGGCGTCGACCTGGGTCTTCTTGACGAAGTCGGCGGCCTCTTCCGGGTCGGTCAGCATCTGGCTGTGGTCCAGCACGCCTTCGGCGCCGATACCGTCTTCTTCACCGGCCATGCCGGTTTCCAGCGAACCCAGGCAGCCCAGCTCGCCTTCTACCGAAACGCCGCAGGCGTGCGCCATGGCAACGGTCTGCTGGGTAACGCGGACGTTGTACTCGTAGTCGGTCGGGGTCTTGCCGTCTTCACCCAGCGAGCCGTCCATCATCACCGAGCTGAAGCCCAGCTGGATCGAACGTTGGCAGACGTCAGGGCTGGTGCCGTGGTCCTGGTGCATGCACACCGGGATATGCGGGAACTCTTCGATGGCAGCCAGGATCAGGTGGCGCAGGAACGGGGCGCCGGCGTATTTGCGGGCACCGGCCGAAGCCTGGACGATCACGGGGGAATCGGTCTTGTCGGCCGCTTCCATGATGGCGCGCATCTGCTCGAGGTTGTTGACGTTGAAAGCTGGTACGCCGTAACCGAACTCGGCGGCGTGGTCCAGCATCTGGCGCATGCTAATGAGTGCCATTGTGTATCTCTCTCCCGACAAGCGTCGTTTGTTTCGTGCAAGCCTGCCGCAGGGGCGGTTGCTGTTCAAGTAGTGTGGGCCACCCTCGCGGCCCGGCCAGTCACGGTGCCTTGCAGCCCCGCCCAATCAGATCGTTGGTTGCCACCCAGTACACCAGGCCTTCTTCGCCCTTGGTGTGGAAGGCCAGCATGCCATCGCTGTACAGCGCACCCGAAGCACCCGGCTCGGACTTGAGCCGGTAGACCTGGTCACCGCCGCCAAGGCGCACGTCGACCTGGTCGCGTTGTGCATCGGCGAAGCGCCACAGCACTTCGGCCTGGGTGTCGCAGACCCAACGGGTCCAGTTGTCTGCCGGGGCGGGTTGCGCCGGCTGCAGCAGTGAGCATCCTGCCAGTGTCGCCAGGGCCGTCACGGCCAAAAGCGCTTTCATTGCATATCCTCTAGCTGACCACACAGCGGCCGCTTGGTTGCCTGAGCCGACGAAACGCCGGGTTCAAGGGCAGCCTGGCGCCTTGCGCTGGTGGTCTTCGTCGTACTTTTCCAGGCCTTCCGGGCCCACGCGCTTGCTGATGACCGGCACGGTTTCGGCCTGCCACTCGGACTGGTAGCACCCGCCCTTGGGCGGGTGCGCCGGGTCGCCATCGGAGGCCGGGCTACCCGAGCAGGCGCTCAGCAGGCCAGCCAGCATCATCACAGGCAACTGCTTGACCATCAGGCCACTCCCTTTGCCAAGCGCCGACGTCATCAGGCCTTGGCCCGCTCTTCCAGGATTGCCACCGCTGGCAGAACCTTGCCTTCGACGAATTCGAGGAAGGCACCACCCCCGGTAGAAATGTAGGAGATTTCCTTGCTGACGCCATATTTGTCGATGGCTGCCAGGGTGTCACCGCCACCGGCGATGGAGAACGCGGCGCTGTCGGCAATGGCTTTGGCCAGCACCTTGGTGCCGTTGCCGAACTGGTCGAACTCGAACACGCCGACCGGGCCGTTCCACAGGATGGTCTTCGACGACTTCAGCAGTTCGGCGAAGTTGGCTGCGGTTTGCGGGCCGATGTCCAGGATCATGTCGTCGGCGGCAACGTCGGCGATGGCCTTGACGGTGGCTTCGGCGGTTTCAGCGAATTCCTTGGCGACCACCACGTCGACTGGCAGCGGTACGCTGACCTTGGCAGCGATGGCTTTTGCAGTATCGACCAGGTCCGGCTCGTACAGCGACTTGCCCACCGGGTGCCCAGCAGCGGCCAGGAAGGTGTTGGCAATACCGCCGCCGACGATCAGCTGGTCACAGACGCTGCTCAGGCTGTTCAGCACGTCCAGCTTGGTGGAAACCTTGGAGCCGGCAACGATGGCCGCCATCGGTTTGGCCGGGGCCTTCAGGGCCTTGCCCAGGGCATCCAGCTCGGCCGCCAGCAGCGGGCCAGCAGCAGCGACTTTGGCGAACTTGGCTACGCCATGGGTCGAACCTTCGGCGCGGTGCGCGGTGCCGAAAGCGTCCATGACGAACACATCGCACAGGGCGGCGTATTTCTGCGCCAGCTCGTCGGCGTTCTTTTTCTCGCCCTTGTTGAAGCGCACGTTCTCGAACAGCACCAGCTCACCGGCCTGTACCGAGACACCGTCCAGGTAGTCGGCAACCAGCGGCACATCACGGCCCAGGGCCTTGCTCAGGTAGTCGGCAACCGGCTTGAGGCTGTTCTCGGCAGAGAATTCGCCTTCAGTCGGGCGGCCCAGGTGCGAGCAGACCATTACCGCCGCGCCCTTCTCCAGGGCCAGCTTGATGGTCGGCAGCGCTGCCAGGATACGCGCGTCGCTGGCTACCACACCGTCCTTCACAGGCACGTTGAGGTCTTCGCGGATCAGTACGCGCTTACCTTGCAGGTCGAGGTCGGTCATCTTCAACACGGTCATGAATGCAGTCCTTCAGGGCTGTTTGTTGCGGGTTGGGTGGACGACGTGCAGAAAGTGTTCTGCAACGTCGAGCATACGGTTGGCAAAACCCCATTCGTTGTCGAACCAGGCCAGCAGGTTCACCAGGCGAGGGCCGGAAACACGAGTCTGGCTGGCATCGACGATCGCCGAATGCGGGTCATGGTTGAAATCACAGCTGGCGTGCGGCAGCTCGGTGTAGGCCAGCAGGCCTTTCAGCGGGCCTTCCAGCGCGGCCTCGCGCAGCACCCGGTTGACCTCGGCCGCGCTGGTGTCGCGGGCGGTCTGCAGGGTGATGTCCAGGCACGAGACGTTGACGGTCGGTACCCGTACCGCTTTGGCCTGGATTCGCCCGGCAAGTTCCGGGAGCAGGCGTTCGATGCCACGCGCCAGACCAGTGGACACCGGGATCACCGACTGGAAGGCCGAGCGCGTGCGGCGCAGGTCTTCGTGGTGGTAGGCGTCGATCACCGGCTGGTCGTTCATGGCCGAGTGGATGGTGGTGATCTGCACATATTCGATGCCGAACGCCTGGTCCAGCACCCGCAGCAGTGGCACGCCGCAGTTGGTGGTGCACGAGGCGTTGGACACCAGGCGCTCGCTGCCGGTCAGGCAGGCCTGGTTGATGCCATAGACCACCGTGGCGTCAACGTCGGCCTCGCTGGCCATCGGCTGCGAGAACAGCACCCGGGGCGCACCGGCATCGAGGAAGCGCTGGCCATCGGCACGGGTGTTGTAGGCACCGGAGCACTCCAGCACCAGGTCGATGCCCAGCGCGGCCCAGTCGATGCCTTCGGGGGTGGCACTGCGCATCACCTTCACGCAGTCGCCATTGATATGCAGACAGTCGCCGTCGACCTTCACCTCGCCGGGGAAACGCCCGTGGGTGGAGTCGAAGCGGGTCAGGTATTCCAAGCTGGCCTGGTCGGCCAGGTCGTTCAGCGCGACGATCTCGAAACCGGCCTTTGCCCCCCGCTCGAACAGCGCGCGCAGGACACAGCGGCCGATGCGGCCATAACCGTTGAGTGCAACTTTGTAGGGACGCAGGTGGGGCATTCGTTGGCTCGCTAACGCATGATGGCTTTTGGGGCCGCGTTGCGGCCCATCGCGACACAAGGCCGCTCCTACAGGTACCGCGGCAACATCGGGGTTGCGCGGTACCTGTAGGAGCGGCCTTGCGTCGCGATGGAGGGCGAAGCCCTCCCCTTGCACGACCTGGAGGGCGTCACTGCCCTCCATTGTTACATCAGTCTTCCAGCAGCTCTTCGGCAGTACCCAGGATGTTCTCCAGGGTGAAACCAAACTCTTCGAACAGTGCCGAAGCTGGCGCCGACTCACCGTAGGTGGTCATGCCAATGATACGACCTTCCAGGCCGACGTACTTGTACCAGAAGTCGGCGTGGGCGGCTTCGATGGCGATGCGCGCACCCACTTCAAGCGGCAGCACGGACTGCTTGTAGGCTGCGTCCTGGGCGTCGAACACGCTGGTGCTCGGCATCGACACGACCCGCACCTTGCGGCCTTGCTCGGTCAGCTTGTCGAAGGCCTGAACGGCCAGGCCCACTTCGGAACCGGTAGCGATCAGGATCAGCTCAGGCTCGCCAGCGCAGTCCTTGAGCACGTAACCGCCACGGGCGATGTCGGCGATCTGTGCATCGCTGCGTACCTGGTGCTGCAGGTTCTGGCGCGAGAAGATCAGCGCCGAAGGGCCGTCCTTGCGCTCCAGGGCGTGCTTCCAGGACACGGCGGATTCCACCGCGTCGGCCGGGCGCCAGGTGTCCAGGTTCGGCGTGCTGCGCAGGCTGGCCAGCTGCTCGATCGGCTGGTGAGTCGGGCCGTCTTCGCCCAGACCAATGGAGTCATGGGTGTAGACGTGGATCACACGCTGCTTCATCAGTGCAGACATGCGCACGGCGTTGCGGGCGTATTCCATGAACATCAAGAAGGTCGCGCCGTAAGGCACCAGGCCACCGTGCAGGGCAACGCCGTTCATGATGGCGGTCATGCCGAACTCGCGCACGCCGTAGTACATGTAGTTGCCATTGGCATCTTCATGGCTGACGCCCTTGCAACCTTTCCACAGGGTCAGGTTGGAACCGGCCAGGTCGGCCGAGCCGCCCAGCAATTCCGGCAGCAGCGGGCCGAAGGCGTTCAGGGTGTTCTGGCTGGCCTTGCGGCTGGCAATGGTCTCGCCCTTGGCCGCGACTTCAGCAATATAGGCAGCGGCTTTTTCCGCGAAGTCGGCCGGCAGCTCACCGCTCAGGCGGCGCTTGAGCTCGCTGGCCAGTTCTGGGAAGGCGGCGGCGTAGGCGTCGAAACGCGTGTTCCATTCGGCTTCGGCCTTGGCACCGGCTTGCTTGGCATCCCACTCGGCGTAGATGTCGGCAGGGACTTCGAACGGACCGTGGTTCCAGTTCAGTTCCTTGCGGGCCAGGGCGATTTCGTCGTTGCCCAGCGGAGCGCCGTGGCAGTCTTCCTTGCCCTGCTTGTTCGGCGAGCCGAAACCGATGATGGTCTTGCAGCAGATCAGGGTCGGACGATCGCTCTTGCGGGCGGTCTCGATGGCGGTACGGATCTCGTCGGCGTCATGGCCATTGACGTTGCGGATCACCAGCCAGTTGTAGGACTCGAAACGCTTCGGCGTGTCGTCGGTGAACCAGCCTTCCACTTCACCGTCGATGGAGATGCCGTTGTCGTCATAGAAGGCAACCAGCTTGTTCAGGCCCAGGGTGCCGGCCAGCGAGGCGACTTCGTGGGAGATGCCTTCCATCATGCAACCGTCGCCCAGGAACACATAGGTGTTGTGGTCGACGATGTTGTGGCCTTCACGGTTGAACTGGGCGCCCAGTACTTTCTCGGCCAGGGCAAAGCCCACGGCGTTGGCCAGGCCTTGGCCCAGCGGGCCGGTGGTGGTTTCCACACCCGGGGTGTAGCCGAATTCCGGGTGGCCCGGAGTACGGCTGTGCAGCTGGCGGAACGACTTGAGGTCATCGATGGTGACGTCGTAGCCGGTCAGGTGCAGCAGCGAGTAGATCAGCATCGAGCCATGGCCGTTGGACAGCACGAAGCGGTCACGGTCGGCGAAGTTCGGGTTGCTCGGGTTGTGCTTCAGATAGTCGCGCCAAAGTACTTCGGCGATATCCGCCATGCCCATAGGGGCACCTGGGTGGCCGCTGTTGGCCTTTTGCACGGCATCCATGCTGAGGGCACGAATGGCGTTGGCACGTTCACGACGGCTGGGCATCGCTGATCTCCTGGGGGGCTTGAATAGGTGGTGTCACGAAAAAGGCGGCCATTTTCGCCCACTGGGGGGCTTGGGGCAATGACGTATGGTCGCAGTCGGGGGATTTTCCTGTGATTGGCATTCAATTCGGGGCAAAACCGGGTTAGCCGCCCCGCTCATCACTCAATATCAAAACTTTTTGATATTGGCCTTGCTAGGGCATCGATGCCTGTCTAGACTGCCGCCCCATGAACCTGCGCGCGCAATCGACACCCGAGCAACGCGAAGCATTGGCCGCCCTGTGCAAAGCCAGTGGCGATGCGTTGCGCCTGAACGTATTGCGCGCCCTGGCCAACGATTCGTTCGGCGTGCTGGAACTGGCGCAGATTTTCGACATCGGCCAGTCGGGCATGAGTCACCATCTGAAGGTGCTGGCCCAGGCCGAGCTGGTGGCAACCCGGCGCGAAGGCAACGCCATCTTCTACCGCCGCGCCCTGCCTGACGGCCTGCGTCTGGGCGGTCGGCTGCATGTGGCGCTGCTCGAAGAAGTCGACGACCTGGCCCTGCCGCCCGATGTGCAGGCACGCATCGCCCAAGTGCAGCAACGCCGCGCGGCCACCAGCCAGGACTTCTTCCTGCGCGTGGAAGAGAAGTTCCGCGCCCAGCAAGACCTGATCGCCGGCCTGCCGCAGTACCGCGAAAGCCTGCTGGCGCTGCTCGACAAGCTGCATTTCGACCCGGCTGCCAGCGCGCTTGAGGTCGGCCCCGGTGACGGTGGCTTCCTGCCTGACCTGGCACGGCGCTTCGCCCAGGTCACCGCCCTGGACAACAGCCCGACCATGCTCGAACTGGCGCGCCAGGTGTGCCAGCGCGAAGGGCTCGAAAACGTGAACCTGCAGTTGGCCGATGCACTGGGTGCAACGGATGTGGCCGCCGACTGCGTTGTGCTGAACATGGTGCTGCACCATTTCAGCGACCCGGCCCTGGCCTTGCGCCAGCTGGCCAAACGGGTGAAGGCAGGCGGCAGCCTGCTGGTAACCGAACTGTGCAGCCATGACCAGGGGTGGGCGCGCGAAGCCTGCGGCGACCTGTGGCTTGGCTTTGAGCAGGACGACCTGGCGCGCTGGGCCAACGCTGCCGGGCTGGCCCATGGGGACAGCCTGTACGTGGGCTTGCGTAACGGTTTCCAGATCCAGGTCCGCCATTTCCAGCGGACGGCTGACGACATACACCATCGGTAAATTTCAGGAACCTTCGAGATGAGCGAATACTCCCTTTTCACCTCCGAGTCCGTGTCCGAAGGGCATCCGGACAAGATCGCCGACCAGATTTCGGACGCTGTCCTCGATGCCATCATCGCCCAGGACAAGTACGCCCGCGTAGCCTGCGAAACGCTGGTCAAGACCGGTGTCGCCATCATCGCCGGCGAAGTCACCACTTCGGCCTGGGTCGACCTGGAAGACCTGGTGCGCAAAGTCATCATCGACATCGGCTACAACAGCTCCGACGTCGGTTTCGACGGTGCCACCTGCGCCGTGATGAACATCATCGGCAAGCAGTCGGTAGACATCGCCCAGGGCGTGGACCGCTCCAAGCCAGAAGACCAGGGCGCCGGTGACCAGGGCCTGATGTTCGGCTACGCCAGCAACGAAACCGAAGTGCTGATGCCGGCGCCGATCTGCTTCTCGCACCGTCTGGTCGAGCGCCAGGCCGAAGCGCGCAAGTCCGGCCTGCTGCCATGGCTGCGTCCGGATGCCAAGTCGCAGGTCACCTGCCGCTACGAAAATGGCAAGGTAGTCGGCATCGACGCCGTGGTGCTGTCGACCCAGCATAACCCGGAAGTGTCGCAGAAAGACCTGCAAGAAGCCGTGATGGAGCTGATCGTCAAGCACACCCTGCCGGCCGAACTGCTGCACAAAGGCACCCAGTACCATATCAACCCGACCGGCAACTTCATCATCGGTGGCCCGGTGGGTGACTGCGGCCTGACCGGCCGCAAGATCATCGTCGACTCCTACGGCGGCATGGCCCGCCACGGGGGTGGCGCGTTCTCCGGCAAGGACCCGTCCAAGGTCGACCGCTCCGCCGCCTACGCCGGCCGCTACGTGGCCAAGAACATCGTTGCCGCCGGCCTGGCCGAGCGCTGCGAGATCCAGGTGTCGTACGCCATTGGCGTGGCCCAGCCGACCTCCATCTCGATCAACACCTTCGGCACCGGCAAGGTTTCCGACGACAAGATCATCCAGCTGGTGCGCGAGTGCTTCGACCTGCGTCCATACGCCATCACCACCATGCTCGACCTGCTGCACCCGATGTATCAGGAAACCGCTGCCTACGGTCACTTCGGCCGTACCCCGCAGCAGAAGACTGTCGGCGACGACACCTTCACCACCTTCACCTGGGAGCGCACCGACCGCGCCCAGTCGCTGCGTGACGCTGCCGGCCTGTAAGTTTCCTACAGCACCAGGCGAAAGCCCCTGCCGAGCAATCGGCAGGGGCTTTTTTGTGACATATCGGCTGACAATGGTGTTTCAGCAAGCGCCAGAGAACCTGCCTAGTCTGGGGGTTCCTACCTGCCATGCAAGGATGCTGGCCATGCCGTACCTGCTGTTGTTCGCCATGCTGTTTGCGCTAAATACCCCACTGGCCTGGGCCGCCTCATGCCCCGACTGGACCCCGCAAAAGGCCGAGGCTGAAGCCGCGCAACTACAGGCCACCCTTACCGGCTGGGACGAGCACTACCATCGCCAGGGTATCGCGCTGGTGGCTGATGAGCTTTACGACCAGAGCCGCCAGCGCCTGGTGCACCTGCAGCAGTGCTTTGGCCTCGCGCCCAGCCCGTCACCCTTGACCAGCGCTCGCGGTCCACTCCCTCACCCCGTGCCGCATACCGGTGTCGACAAGCTGGCGGACCGCCAGGCCGTGGCACGCTGGATGGCCGGGAAAACCGGGGTATGGGTACAGCCCAAGGTCGACGGTGTCGCAGCTTCCCTCATTTATCGACAAGGCCAATTGGTACAGCTGATCAGCCGGGGGGACGGGCTGCAGGGGCATGACTGGAGCAGGCACATTCCCCAGCTCGATGCAGTCACCCGACAGTTGCCTCAGGCGATTGACCTGCACTTGCAGGGTGAGCTGTACCTGCGCCTGAACGAACACGTACAGGCCAAGGCAGGCAGTGCCAACGCTCGCGGTACCGTGGCCGGGCTGCTCGCACGCAAACAACTGACTCGCGAGCAAGGGAACACGATCGGCCTGTTCGTGTGGGGCTGGCCGCATGGCCCCGAGCGACAGGCCGATCGCCTCGCGCAGCTGGCACAACTGGGCTTCCCGGATAGCCATCATTACAGTATCGCCGTCGACACGCTGGAGGATGCAGCGCGCTGGCGTGAGCACTGGTACCGTTCACCCCTGCCCTTTGCCAGCGACGGCGTGATCCTGCGCCTGGGCAGCCGGCCGCCTGCCGAGCGCTGGCAGGCCAAGGCGCCGTACTGGATCGCCGCCTGGAAATACCCCTATGTACAAGCGTTGGCCGAAGTACGCGACGTGCGCTTTCGGGTTGGCCGCACTGGCAGGATCACGCCCATTGCGCATGTGCAGCCGGTAACCCTCGATGACCGGCGCATCACCCAGGTCAGCCTCGGCTCGCTGGCGCGTTGGCAAGCCCTGGATATTCGCCCCGGTGACCAGGTCGCTATCAGCCTCGCCGGGCTGACCATCCCTCGCCTTGAGCACGTCGTGCACCGCGCGGTCGAACGCCAACCACTGGGCGCGCCTGCACCCGGTCGGCATCATGCCCTCAGTTGCTGGCAGCCCAGCGAGGGCTGCGAGGAACAATTCATTGCCCGGCTCACCTGGCTCAGCGGCAAACAGGGCTTGGCCCTCCCACGTACCGGGCCCGGCACATGGCGTCGGCTAGTCGATGCTGGCCTGGTAACTTCGATGACCGATTGGCTGCAGCTCGATACCGAACGCTTACAGCAGGTGCCCGGCATCAGCAGCCTTACAGCGGCCCAACTGCTGGGCAGTTTCGACCAAGCCCGCTCACGCCCCTTCGATCAGTGGCTGCGCGGCCTTGGCGCGCCCATTGGCAAGCATTTGCAACTGACAGGCGGCTGGCAAGAAATGGCTTCGCGCAGCGCGGGTCAATGGCAAACAGTGCCCGACATCGGCGTAAAACGCTCGCGTCAGCTTGTGGGTTTCTTCGCGGCCGCGGAGGTGCAAGCCATTGCCACACGGTTGGCGGAATCCGGCATTGAAGGGTTTTCGCCCCCCCCCGAGCGCATCGAGCAATGATTTTTTACCAAAAAGCCTGCAGGAAAACCCGGGATTCAACCGGAAAACCTCACCAAGGGTTTCTAAATGGGCAAAACCAAGGCAGGATTTCCAGCAACTTTTGCTGCCCCGCCCCGTTCAGGAGGCTTTTCATGAAACGCATTTCGACTCTTTTCCTGCTCGCATCGCTGGGTTTGGCTGCAGGCGCCGTGCAAGCGGCCCAG
The DNA here is from genome assembly GCF_001320565.1 of Pseudomonas sp. NBRC 111132. Taxonomy (NCBI): domain Bacteria; kingdom Pseudomonadati; phylum Pseudomonadota; class Gammaproteobacteria; order Pseudomonadales; family Pseudomonadaceae; genus Pseudomonas; species Pseudomonas sp. NBRC 111132. The sequence continues at coordinate 27,076 of NZ_BCBI01000052.1, read as the reverse complement.
CCGGACCCTGGCCTGACCGGTTGCGCCGCCAAACGCAGCGCCATCGAGAACCAGCTGAAAATTGCCCGTGACCACGGTAACAGCGACCAAGTCGCGGGGCTGGAAGAAGCGCTGCGCGGCGTAGACAACTGCACGGATGCCAGCCTGCGCAAAGAGCGTGAGCAGAAGGTGCTCGATGCACGTCACGAAGTGGCGCAGCGGGAAAAGGACCTGAAGAAAGCCGAGAAGAAAGGCGACGCGGAGAAGATCAACAAGCGCAAGGACAAGCTGGCCGAATCGCGTAAAGAGCTGCAGGAAGCGGTCGACGACCTCGACCGCTGAGGCATCCGACGGATAAGCGCGGCCGCCCTACAGGAATTCAAGACAGTTCCACAGAGGGCAGCGCAGGCCATCAATGATTACGAAACTCGGTATGGCACGCCTTGCAAGCCGCTTCGACCTTGTCCATCGGCACTTTCAACTGCGCAGCATCCAGCGGCTGGCTGCGGGTTACCTCGACCAGTTCGCCGGTAACACCCTCCAGCTGACGGGCCAGGTCATGAAAGCGCGCCTGACGCACCCATACTTCGGCACGGGCGGCGCTGTCACCCCCATCGCGTACCTGTGGAAAGTGCTGCCAGGGCTGGTGCGCAAGACCGTCCAGCTTCAACGCACCGTCGGCAAATTTCACCCCGTCGAACGGCAACCGGCCACGCAACATGCCGCCCAGGTCTTCGCTGGTCTTGAGCATGTCCTTGAAAATTACCTTGCGCTTGCCCAGCGGCGAGTTGGGGTCGACCCTATCGCACCCACTCAGGGCACCGCCCAGGGCCAGTGCGGCCAGAACAACAACGGTCAATCGCTTCAACATCACACTCACTTCGGCCTACGCAAATGGGCGGTCAGTATCGCTGCCCAAGGGCCAAAGACCAATAGCCACATAAAAAACAGGGGCGAATCTTCATGTTCGCCCATGACAGGAATGCACACATGAAATCTGCCCTGCGCCATCTGGCCTGGACACTGCCAGTGCTGGCTTTGCTGGCCGGTTGCAACGGCGGCGAAAACGCCAAGCCCGAGCCCCATGCCATCGCCACCTACGCCCCGGCCAACTGGAAAGACCTGCCCGCGGTCAGCGATGAAGACTTGCTGGCCGGTTTCTACGCCTGGCGCAGCGGCTGCGAAAAGCTCAAGCGTGACGCGGTGTGGGCCGCCACCTGCGAAGCCGCCGGCAACGCCACAGCCAGCGCCGCCCAGGTGCGTACCTTCCTTGAGCAGAACTTGCAGGTTTACGGCCTGCGCTCCGCCGAGAACAATGCCAACGGTCTGATTACCGGTTACTACGAGCCGGTCTACCCCGGCAGCCTGAGGCAATCGGCGAGCAACCATGTGGCGGTCTACGGCATCCCGGATGACATGATTGTGGTGGACCTGGCCAGCGTGTACCCCGAGCTCAAGGGTAAACGCCTGCGCGGTCGGCTCGATGGCCGGGTGCTCAAACCGTACGACACAGCCGAAGTGATCAACCGCAATGGCGTCAAGGCGCCTGTGCTGGCCTGGCTGACTGATCCAATGGACCTGCAGTTCCTGCAGATCCAGGGCTCCGGCCGGGTTCAACTGGAAGACGGCCGCCAACTGCGCCTGGGCTACGCCGACCAGAACGGCCACCCTTACCGGCCGATCGGCCGCTGGCTGGTGGAACAGGGCCAGCTGAAGAAAGAGGAAGTAAGCATGGGTGCCATTCATGCCTGGGCCCAGGCCAACCCGCAGCGCGTACCGGAACTGCTGGCCAGCAACCCCAGCTACGTGTTCTTCAGCACCCGGCCGGACAGCAATGAAGGCCCGCGCGGTTCGCTGAACGTGCCGCTCACCGCCGGCTACAGCGTGGCCATCGATCGCAAGGTGATTCCGCTGGGGAGCCTGTTATGGCTGTCTACCACACGCCCGGACGGTTCACCCGTGGTACGACCGGTAGGCGCACAGGACACCGGCGGGGCGATTACGGGTGAAGTGCGTGCAGACCTGTTCTGGGGCACCGGGCCGGAAGCCGGCGAGTTGGCCGGGAACATGAAGCAGCAAGGGCAGATCTGGATGTTGTGGCCCAAGGGCCAACCACTGCCAGAAGTACCTAAAGTACTTTGATCGGCGTTGGTTTCTTCGCGGGCGTTGCCCGCGAAGCAGGCAACGCGGCTTCAGATGGAAACCACGAAGAACGATACGATAATTGCCAATCCGGCAAACCACACCAGCGAGCGCAAGGCCGCCCAGTCGGCCAGGTAGCAGATGATGTATAGCAGGCGGCTGGTGATATACATCACCCCCAACACATCCTGGGTCACCTGCTCGGCATTGCCGACGATATCCGCCACCAGCACCGCCGCTGCAAATGCCGGAAACGCCTCATAGCCGTTCTGCTGCGCAGCATGGGCGCGCCGTGGCAGGCCCGACAAGGTATCGAGGAAGGCACGCGGATCGTGATTGTCCTTTAGGCCGAACCGGCCACTGCTCACCTTGGCGATCAAGGCACAAAGCGGGTTCAACAGCAGCGCGATCAGGATGCACCACAAGGCAACGGTCATGCTCAAGACTCCTTGTTCGAAAATGGGTTAGAGCTTCATCACCAGCGTGCCTGCCAGGACCAGCCCGCAAGCTAGGAGTCTCGGCCCGCCAAAAGGTTCTTTGAGGTAGCGCATACCCAGCAGCACCACCAGAATCACGCTCAGTTCCCGTAACGCTGCCGCCTCGGCCACCGACCCCAGGTGCATGGCCCACAACACCAGGGCATAACTGAACAATACGCAAAACCCAACCGCCAAACCCAAACGCCATTGCGTTCGCCAAAACAGGACGAACGGTGCTCGCCGCGCCACGCTGGCCAGCAACGGGAACTGCCAGGCGCTGAGCAGGGTCAGCCACACCAGGTAATCCCACGGTTTGCCCCATAGGCGCACGGCTTGGCCGTCGAACCAGGTGTAGCAGCCGATGCACAGGCCAATCAAGGCGACTACCGGCAGCATCGACCAGGGCAGCCGGTCACCGCCGCCGCCCTGCCACAACAGGCACGCCATGCCGCAGGGGATCAGCAGGATACCGATGATCTGCTGCTGGCTCAGCGATTCCCCGGCAAAGGCCAGGGTCAGCCCCAGCACCACCAGCGGCGACAGCCCGCGCATCAGAGGATAGACCAGCCCCAGGTCACCCACGCGGTAGGCCTGGATCAGCAAATAGCGGTACAGCTGCTCGGCCAACGCGGAGGCGATCAGCCAGGGCCAGATTTCGGCAGGTGGCACATCGACGAAAGGCACGGCCAGCAACGCGAACGCAAGCGCCACCGTGTCCATGCTGGCGATGACCAGCAAGCGCTCACCGCTGAATTTGATCAGGGTATTCCAGGTCGCATGCAGCAGGGCGGCGACCAGCACCAGGGATGTTGCCAACACGCCTTCTTATCCTTGTGCGGTGTTCAAGGGTTGAATATATGGCATTCCAGAGGGCCACTGCATGGGAACGATTACAGAGATTCCGGTCAAACCCTGTGTCCCGAACCCCGCGCCAGGTCATCAAAGAGCTGCCCGAGCCATTCGGGTTACGACTTGGAAGCCACTGTTACAGGATTCGGGATGCTTGAATTAGTTGCCGCGTTTATCTGCCTCACCACCCTCCTTACCTACGTCAATTACCGCTTCATCGGCCTGCCACCCGCCATCGGCGTGATGGTCACGGCACTGCTGTTCTCCCTGATGCTGCAGGGCCTTAGCCTGATCGGCTTCCCTGGCCTGGAAGAACGTGTCGAAGGCTTGATGAACCAAATCGATTTCAACGACCTGCTGATGCACTGGATGTTGGCCTTCCTGCTGTTTGCCGGTGCATTGCACGTCAACCTCAGCGACCTGCGCAGCTACCGCTGGCCCATTGGCCTGCTGGCCACCTTGGGCGTGCTGATCGCTACCGTGGTCATTGGCTACCTGTCGCACTGGGTATTCGCCCTGTTCGGCTGGCAGGTACCGCTGATCTACTGCCTGCTGTTCGGTGCGCTGATCTCGCCCACCGACCCGATTGCCGTACTGGGCGCGCTGCGTACCGCCAATGCGTCCAAACCGCTGAAAACCACCATCGTTGGCGAATCGCTGTTCAACGACGGCACGGCGGTCGTGGTGTTCACCGTGTTGCTGGGCATCATCCAGCTGGGTGAAACGCCAAGCATGACCGACACGGCGATCCTGTTCGCCCGCGAGGCCATTGGCGGCGTGGTATTCGGCGGCCTGATCGGCTATGCCACGTACCGCATGATCAAGAGCATCGAGCAGTACCAGGTGGAGGTCATGCTGACCCTGGCACTGGTTATCGGTGGCTCGGCGATGTGCTACGAGCTGCACGTGTCGGCACCGATCGCCATGGTGGTGGCCGGCCTGATCATCGGTAACCTGGGGCGAAACCTGGCGATGAATGACATGACGCGCCGCTACATGGACGGTTTCTGGGAGCTGATCGATGACATGCTCAATGCCTTGCTGTTCGCCTTGATCGGCCTGGAGCTGTTGCTGCTGCCGTTCAACTGGATGCACCTGGCGGCCGGCGGCGTGCTGGCGCTGGCGGTGCTGCTGTCGCGGTTGCTGACCGTAGCCCCGGCGATCGTGCTGCTGCGCCGCTGGCGCCCTGTGCCCAAGGGCACGGTACGGGTGCTGACTTGGGGCGGCCTGCGCGGCGGGGTGTCGGTGGCCCTGGCACTGTCGCTGCCGTTGGGCGAGGAGCGTGACCTGCTGCTGTCGATCACCTACATCGTGGTGTTGTCGTCGATTCTGGTGCAGGGTTTGAGCATCGGGCGGGTGGTGCGCAAGGTCAGCGCCCAGCCGTGAGGTTTTTGGGGCCGCTTTGCGGCCCCAGAAAATCACTCTACTGCCGAATCCGGGAACTGGTCCTGCACGTACTTGATCTCGGTGCGCCCATGGGCTGCCGGCAAGCCGTCTTCACCCAGGTTTACGAACACCATCTTGTCGACGGTCAGGATGCTCTTGCGGGTGATCTTGTTGCGCACTTCGCACTTGAGGGTGATCGAGGTGCGGCCGAACTCGGTGGCGGTAATGCCCAGCTCGATGATGTCGCCCTGGCGCGACGCACTGACGAAGTTGATTTCCGACATGTACTTGGTCACCACGCGCTGGTTGCCCAGCTGGACGATGGCGTAGATCGCCGCCTCTTCGTCGATCCAGCGCAACAGGCTGCCACCGAACAGGGTGCCATTGGGGTTGAGGTCTTCGGGTTTAACCCATTTGCGGGTGTGAAAGTTCATCTGTACTCCTGACCTGCTTGGCTAACGTGTAGCAATGATGGCAGAGCGGCCGCCATCGCTCCATTGAACATCGACTATCGTCGCGATTAATCGACAGAAAACCTTGGGTGAAGGTGCCGCTCGCGGCTATAATCTGCGCCGCTTTACATGGCTGCCCACAGCGGGGCCATGCCCGCCACCTGTCCGAGGGGCGCTGCAGCAGGCTAGGCCTGTCAGGCTCGGATGGGGCGTTGCTCGCTCTCGCGGGCGCTTAACGCACAACGGCGCCCATTCGCACACTACGAATGGAGGCTCTCATGAGCGCTGCAAACATGCCTGCTGGTTTTACCGATTACAAAGTCGCTGACATCTCCCTGGCCGCCTGGGGCCGTCGCGAAACCATCATTGCCGAATCGGAAATGCCAGCCCTGATGGGCCTGCGTCGCAAGTACCTGACCGAGCAACCGCTCAAGGGTGCGAAGATCCTGGGCTGCATCCACATGACCATCCAGACCGCCGTACTGATCGAAACCCTGGTTGCCCTGGGTGCCGAAGTGCGCTGGTCGTCCTGCAACATCTTCTCGACTCAAGACCAGGCCGCCGCATCGATCGCAGCCGCCGGCATCCCGGTATTCGCCTGGAAAGGTGAAACCGAAGAAGAGTACGAGTGGTGCCTGGAGCAAACCATCCTGAAAGATGGCCAGCCATGGGACGCCAACATGATCCTCGACGACGGCGGCGACCTGACCGAACTGCTGCACAAGAAGTACCCACAGGTGCTGGACCGTGTTCACGGCGTGACCGAAGAAACCACCACCGGCGTGCACCGCCTGCTGGACATGCTGGCCAAGGGCGAGCTGAAAGTCCCGGCGATCAACGTCAACGACTCGGTCACCAAAAGCAAGAACGACAACAAATACGGCTGCCGTCACAGCCTGAACGACGCCATCAAGCGTGGTACCGACCACCTGCTGTCGGGCAAGCAAGCCCTGGTGATCGGCTACGGTGACGTGGGCAAGGGTTCGGCCCAGTCCCTGCGTCAGGAAGGCATGATCGTCAAGGTCACCGAAGTTGACCCAATCTGCGCCATGCAGGCCTGCATGGACGGCTTCGAGCTGGTCTCGCCGTTCATCGACGGTATCAACGACGGCACCGAAGCCAGCATCGACAAGGCCCTGCTGGGCAAGATCGATCTGATCGTGACCACCACCGGTAACGTCAACGTCTGCGACGCCAACATGCTCAAGGCCCTGAAGAAGCGTGCCGTGGTCTGCAACATCGGCCACTTCGACAACGAGATCGACACCGCCTTCATGCGCAAGAACTGGGCTTGGGAAGAGGTCAAGCCGCAGGTGCACAAGATCCACCGCACCGGCGCTGGCAGCTTCGACCCGCAGAACGACGACTACCTGATCCTGCTGGCCGAAGGCCGCCTGGTCAACCTGGGCAACGCCACTGGCCACCCAAGCCGCATCATGGACGGTTCGTTCGCCAACCAGGTACTGGCACAGATCTTCCTGTTCGAGCAGAAGTACGCCGACCTGTCGGCCGAGAAGAAAGCCGAGCGCCTGACCGTTGAAGTGCTGCCGAAGAAGCTCGACGAAGAAGTGGCCCTGGAAATGGTCCGCGGCTTCGGCGGCGTGGTCACCAAACTGACCAAGCAGCAAGCCGACTACATCGGCGTGACCGTCGAAGGCCCGTTCAAGCCACACGCCTACCGCTACTAAGCGGCAAGCTTGAAGCATCGAGCTTCAAGGTTCATGAACGATGCCCAAGCCAGATCGGCCATCACCGATCTGGCTTTTACTTGCAGCTTGCCGCTAGCAGCTGGCTGCTTGAGGAACGAGTGATGTCACAAGAACGCCGCTACAGTTTCGAGTTCTTTCCGACCAAGACCGATGCCGGTCACGAAAAGCTGATGGGCGTCGCCCGCCAGCTGGCCACTTACAACCCGGACTTCTTTTCCTGCACCTACGGTGCCGGTGGCTCGACCCGCGACCGCACGCTGAACACCGTGCTACAGCTGGAAAACGAAGTGAAGGTGCCTGCCGCGCCGCACCTGTCATGCGTGGGTGACTCCAAGGACGACCTGCGCGCCCTGCTGGCCGAATACAAGGCTGCCGGCATCAAGCGCATTGTCGCCCTGCGTGGCGACCTGCCGTCGGGTATGGGCATGGCCAGTGGCGAATTGCGCTACGCCAGTGACCTGGTCGAGTTCATCCGCCAGGAAACCGCCGATCACTTCCACCTGGAAGTGGCCGCCTACCCAGAAATGCACCCACAGGCGCGCAACTTCGAAACCGACTTGGCCAACTTCGTGCACAAGGTCAAGGCCGGTGCCGACAGCGCCATCACCCAGTACTTCTTCAACGCCGACAGCTACTTCTACTTCGTCGAGCGCGCGCAGAAGCTGGGCGTGGACATCCCGGTAGTACCGGGCATCATGCCGATTACCAACTACAGCAAGCTGGCCCGCTTCTCCGATGCCTGCGGCGCCGAGATCCCACGTTGGATCCGCAAGCAGCTGGAAGCCTATGCCGACGACACCGCCAGCATCCAGGCCTTCGGCGAAGAAGTGATTACCCGCATGTGCGAACAGCTGCTGCAAGGCGGCGCACCGGGCCTGCACTTCTATACCCTGAACCAAGCCGAACCGAGCCTGGCGATCTGGAACAACCTGAAGCTGCCACGCTGAAATCTTTTGGCAAAGTCTGCTTAAGAAATGATTAAGGCTTTGGTCATAGACTAAAGCCTTATTCATTTTCGGGTTAAACAGGTCTTGCCTGCCATGCAGCACCCCCAGCCTTCGCGCCCACAGCTTGTCTACCTGGCTTTCGGCCCAGCCACCTATCATCAGGAAGCCTGCTTCAGCATCATCAGCGCCCTCGCCCAACTGGGCAGCGCAGCCAGCGACGCCATAGGCATCCAGGTTTACACCGACAATCCGCAGCCCTACGCCAGCCTGCCCGTCACCGTGCACCTGCTGGACGAGGCCACCCGCCAGGCATGGAACGCCCCGCACGGTTATCACTTTCGCAGCAAGCATGTACTGCTGCGCCAGGTACTGCAGCAACACCCGCTGGCAGTGTTGATCGACACCGACACGTTCTTCCGCACTTCGCCACTGCAACTGTTCGCGCGCGTGGCGCCCGGCCGCCTACTGTGCAACGCCATCGGCCCGCGCTATGGCGCCGACCAGAAGTGCCTGCTGTACAAAAACCTGCTGGCCATTCTCGGCTCACGGGGCCTGGCCGATTGCCAGATGCCACTGATCAACTCCGGGTTGATCGGCCTTACTGCCGAAGACAGCAACACCCTGGACCGCTCCATCGCCATGATGGACGAGTTCTATCCCTTGGCGCGCGAAGCCTACACCCTCGAGGAGTTCTGCCTGGCAGTGGCGGCTTATCGCAAGCTGGAACTGGCCGAGTGCACCGACGTCATCCATCACTACTGGAGCCGCAAGGCGCAGTTCCGCGCCAAGATTCAGGCCTGGCTGCGCAAGCACGGCCACGACCCACTGAGCCCGGCAGCGTTGGCCGACGTTAGTTTGGTCAACGACCAGTTGCCGCGGCCACCCACCCTGCACCGCCTGGGTTACAAGGCACTGAGCCTGACGTTGCCCAGCCAAGAGCGCCAATTCGCCCGCGAATTACTGTATGGCTGCTACCCCTACCCCAACGAATTCGACCGTGCCTGCGCGCCGGCCTGGTGGGACAAGGCCCTGGAAAACCTCAATGCCCGCCATGGCCACATGGAACCCGAGCGACTGCGACAATGCCTGCGCCACCCAGGGTTGCGGTTGTCGCTGGGTGAGCGGCGCAAGGATGTCGAGGCGCATCTGCTGCAAACATCGCAAGGCTGAGACATTCGAGGGGCACTGGCCTTGGGCCGGCCGACCGCGTAATCTCCGGCCATGCCACACATCGCCCGCCTGTTCTGGATCCTGCTGCTCGCCTGCCTGAGCCCGTTGGCTCTGGGCGAGCGCCTGCGCCTGGTGACCGACGACTGGGCACCCTATGTGTATCAGCACAACGGCCAACCGCGCGGTATCGACTACGAAGTCACCAGCCAGGTCTTCAAGCGCCTCGGCGTAGAAGTGGAGTGGCAGTTCCTGCCGTGGAAACGCTGCCTGGCCATGGTCGAACAAGGCTTGGCCGATGGCATCCTCGACATCTTCCAGACCGAATCGCGTCAGCCCTACCTGGTGTACGCCCCCGAGCCTATGTCGGACGTCGAATTCGTCCTGTTCCAGGCGCGTGCACGTCGCCATGGCGTAGCCCACCTGGAGGACCTCGCCGGCCTCACCGTCGGCACATCGCCCGGCTACGCCTATGGTGCAGCGTTCAACGACGCCCCCTATTTCGCACGCGAACCCGCGCCTACTCTCGAGGCCAATTTCGGCAAATTGATGCTGGGCCGCATCGACCTGGCGATCACCGACCGTAGGGTTGGGCATTACCTGCTCCATCAGCTGGGCCTGCAACAGCAAGTCGAGGAATTACCGTTGGTGATCAGCCGCCAGACCCAGTATCTGGGGTTGGTGCGCAAGCCCGGGCGGGAAGCACTGGCCCTGGCCTTTGCCGAAGAACTGCAGCGGTTCAAGCAAGAACCGGCCTATGCAGCGATCAGCAACCGCTACACAGGCGACATTGGAAACATTCTCAACGCCGTTGAGCAGCAGGAAAGCAGCACAGCGCGATAGCTCTGTTATACTCGGGCCTTCCCGCCCGGCTCACGCCCGGACGCTCGGCCTCGCAACAGGCATCCCGATCGGCACAGACGCCCCTCGCGTCCAGCCCCCGTTTCCCGGATGTGCAGTGAAAGCCCAGCTGGACCGGACGCGATCGCATCCCACCGATGCCCGTCGCGCCAGGCAGAACATCCCAACGGGCCCAGCCCACACGAGAACAGGATCGCCCATGTCCTTTGCTTCCCTCGGTCTCTCCGAGGCTCTTGTCCGCGCTATCGAGGCTGCGGGCTACACCCAGCCGACCCCCGTGCAACAGCGGGCCATTCCCGCCGTGTTGCAAGGCCGCGACCTGATGGTTGCCGCACAGACAGGTACGGGTAAAACCGGCGGCTTCGCCCTGCCGATCCTCGAGCGCCTGTTCCCGGCCGGCCACCCCGACAAGTCGCAGCGTCACGGCCCGCGCCAGCCCCGCGTGCTGGTCCTGACCCCGACCCGCGAACTGGCAGCCCAGGTGCATGACAGCTTCAAGGTCTATGCCCGTGACCTGCCACTGGTCAGCGCCTGCATCTTCGGCGGCGTTGGCATGAACCCGCAGATCCAGGCCATTGCCAAAGGCGTTGACGTGCTGGTCGCCTGCCCAGGCCGCCTGCTCGACCTGGCCGGCCAAGGCAAGGTCGACCTGGCCCACGTGGAAATCCTGGTGCTCGACGAAGCCGACCGCATGCTCGACATGGGCTTCATTCACGACGTCAAGAAGGTCCTCGCCCGCCTGCCGGCCAAGCGCCAGAACCTGCTGTTCTCGGCCACCTTCTCCAAGGACATCACCGACCTCGCCGACAAGCTTCTGCACAACCCGGAGCGTATCGAGGTCACGCCGCCGAACACCACCGTCGAGCGTATCGAGCAGCGCGTCTATCGCCTGCCCGCCAGCCACAAGCGTGCACTGCTGGCACACCTGATCACCCAGGGCGCCTGGGAACAGGTACTGGTGTTCACCCGGACCAAGCACGGCGCCAACCGCTTGGCCGAGTATCTGGAAAAGCACGGCCTGACCGCCGCTGCAATCCACGGCAACAAAAGCCAGAACGCCCGCACCAAAGCCCTGGCCGATTTCAAGGCCAACAGTGTGCGCGTGCTGGTCGCCACCGACATCGCCGCCCGTGGCCTGGACATCGACCAACTGCCGCACGTGGTCAACTTCGAGCTACCGAATGTCGAGGAAGATTACGTTCACCGCATCGGCCGTACCGGCCGTGCCGGACGCTCGGGCGAAGCCATTTCCATGGTCGCGCCAGATGAAGAGAAGCTGCTCAAGAGCATCGAGCGGGTGACCAAGCAACGCATCCAGGATGGCGACCTGATGGGCTTCGACGCCAGCCAGGTAGAAGCCGAAAAGCCTGAAGTGCGCGAGCGCCCGCAGAACAGCGGCCGCGGTGGCCGCAACCAGCAGGGCCGCGGCGAAGGCGGTAAAGACGCCAACGGCGGCCGCAAGGACAAGGGCAAGGACAAAGGCAAGGCCAAGCAGCAAGCTGCAGAAAAGCCGGCCGACAAGGAAAACAGCGGCGACAAGCAACAGCAGCCGCGCAAGCCGCGTGACAAGAAGCCACGCCAACAGCAGCAGGCCAGCAGCAACAGCGTGCCGAAAGTACCGGCCGACCGCGACCCGGAAGAATTCCTGGACGACGATGTCGACAACTTCGGTAACCGTGCCGACTACGTCAGCCCGTACCAAGGCAAGAACCAAGGCCGCAATCGCCGCCCGGGTGGCGGTGCAGGCCAGGGCCAGAATAGCGGTCAACGCAGCAACGCTGGGGGCCAGGGCCAAGCTCGCACTGGCGGCCAGCAGCGTAGTGGCGGCAGCGGTGGTGGCGGCGAAAAGCGCCCTGCCCGCGCCAACAACGGTGGCGGTGCCCGTCGTGACGGCGGTGGCCGTGGTCGCCCAGCCCGTGATGACGCAGCCCGGCAGGAGCCTGCCGTGCGTAACCCACGCCAGCCAGAAAAACAACCGGTGATCATCCGCAAGGAATCCAAGCTCGACCGTTACCCGACGCCTGAGCAGTTGGATGACGTGCCGACCCGACCACGCGGTGAGCGCCCGGCCTTGTTGACCCGAAAAGGCTGAACCCGGAGTAGCCCGATTTCAGGGCACTCCACGGGAAACGAAAACGCCGCCCAATGGGCGGCGTTTTTCATTGCCAAGGCAATGCTTACTTCTGCTTCACACCTTCGACACTGATATCCAGGTCCAGCGTCTGCGAAGTAGCGCCTGGGCCTTTGATGCCGAAGTCATTCAGGTTCAGGGTGGTGGTGGCGTTGAAACCAGCGCGCTCACCGCCCCATGGGTCCTTGCCTTCACCGTTGAAGGTTGCCTTGAAGGTGACCGGCTTGGTTACGCCGTGCATGGTCAGGTCGCCCGTAACGTCAGCAGTCTTTTCGCCAGTCGACTTGACGGCAGTAGAGACGAACTTGGCTTCAGGATACTTCTTCACATCGAGGAAGTCGGCGCTGGCGATGTGCTTGTCACGCTCGGCGTGGTTCGACCACAGGCTGGCGGTCTTCAGGTCGACGCTGATCTTGCTGGCTTCAGGCTTGGCGCTGTCCCAGGTGAAGTTGCCGTCGAAGTCCTTGAAGGTACCGTGGATGAAGCTGTAGCCCAGGTGGCTGATTTTCCAGTCAACGAACGCGTGCTGGCCTTCCTTGTCGATCTTGTACTCGGCAGCCATGGCCTGGCCAGCGGAGAGCAGAGCGGTACCGAGCGCCAGAGCGGCAAAAGTCTTTTTCAACATCCTGTTCCTTCCTATGCAATTGAGGTTGAGAGTCAAGCTTTGCGGCCCAGCATACGGGTCAGGGTCGCGTCACGGTCGATGAAATGGTGCTTGAGCGCTGCCAGGGCATGCAGCACGGCAAAAATCACCAGGCCCCATGCCAGCCACAGATGAATCACTCCCGCCACATCTGCCTGGTCGGGCAGGTCGCTGACCAGTGCCGGCACTTCGAACAGGCCGAACACCGGAATGCCGACGCCGTCGGCGGTGGAAATCAGGTAACCGGCCGCCATCACCGCAAACAGCCCAAGGTACAGGGCCAAATGGCCCAGCTTGGCCGCCAGGCGTGTGACCGCGCCATGGTTGGCGGGCGCCGGAGGTGGGGGGCTGATGAAACGCCAGACCACCCGCAGCAACATCACTGCCAGCAACACCAGGCCGATACTCTTGTGCAGGTCCGGCCCGGCTTTGCGCCAGGGGCTGTAGTAGTCGAGACCGACCATCCACAGGCCCAGGCCGAACAGGCCGAAGACTGCCAGCGCCACGCCCCAATGCAGGACGATACTGACCACGCCGTAGCGAGAGGGTGAATTGCGCAGTTGCATGTTGGCGTGTTTCTCCGTGAAAGCTGTGCACAGACTAACGCGTAACGTATCGAATAAAAGCGGAAAAAATTGCTTCGGATTATCGAGAAATCCGATATGTATTCTGTAAGCTTCCCATTAAGGAAACATTAACGATAGCCGGGGAAATAGAGGTTGCCAGTACCGGCCTCGTGCTGCGAAGCGGCCGGTACTGGCGATCGATCAGCCAGCCTTGGCCTGGGTATTGGCCACAGCCTTCTTCGCAGGCTCGGACTTGGCTGTCGCTTTCTTGGCCTCAACAGGTTTGTGCGTCGGCGCATGCTTGGCCGGTGCCGCCTTGGTGGCCGCAGGCTTGGCAGCCGCTTCCTTCACTGCAGGTGCAGGCGCGACCGGGGCGGGCGCGGCTTGGGGAACAGGCGCTGGGGCTTGCGCCACTGCTTCAGCCTTGGCAATCGGCTCTGCCTTCACCTCGGGCGTGTCCGCCCCACCAAACAGACGCTTGAAGAAGCCAGGTTTGTCCTGCTTGGCCTCATCGACAGGCTTCGACTCAGCTTTGGCAGGCGCCGCGTCAGGCTTGTCAGCCTTGTCAGACGAACCACCAAACATGTTCGAGAAGAACCCACCCTTGCTCGCCTTGGCGGCCGCCGAACCCGCCGCCGCCGCTGCGACCGGTGCCGCCTTGGCAGGGTCAAACGACTTGCCGGCCAGCAGATCCTGGGCCTGGCTGGCCGCACGCTGGCCGCTGCGCAGGGCGCCTTCCAGGGTGCCTGGATACAGGGCGTCGGTGTGCTCGCCAGCAAAAGTGATGCGCTGCACCGGGCGCTCCCACAGGCGCCAGTACTTGCTGATCTGCCCTGGGCCATAGGCCAGATAGGCGCCGCCGGTACCGGCGTCGGTGCTGTAGCGCTTGACCTCGTAACCGGTGAAGGCACCACGGGCCTGCGGGTAGAAGGCATGCAGGCGTATCAGCACCTGGTCGACCATCTGCTTGTCGCCAAACGCCTGCAGCAGGCGGGCGTTGTCGCCGGACAGGTTGATGACCACGTTGGCGCCGCCCTTGAGCGCCGGCTCGATCCACAGCATGCCAAGGCCGGCGTTACTGAAGATTTCGCCCGACATGCGCGCGCGGCTTTCCCATACCGGCTTCTTGAACTTGAGCATCAGCTGGTCGCGCCAGCCATAGTTGGTACCCTTGAGCGCGGCCAGGTGCTGGCTGTCCAGGCCTGGGGTCATCTGGATTTTGGCCAGGGCGCGCAGCGGCACGGCCATTACCAGGTAATCCGCCTGGTAGCCGACGCTGCCGACTTTTACCGTGACGCCGTCCTTGTCCTGGACAATGGCGGTGACCGGCGAGCTGGTCTTGATGGTTTTCAATTGCTTGACGAAGGCCTGGGCCAGCACCGGGCTGCCACCGGGCAGCCGCGCGGCGCGCAGGTCGCGGTCGCTGACGCCGCGGTACACGCGGTTCTGCTGGGCGAAGTACAGCAACGACAGGCGCGACGGTTCATCGTAGCGCGTACGGATCTGCTGGTTGACCAGCTGGCGGGCGGTGGTCGGCAGTTGCAGTTTGTCCAGCCAGGTGGAGACGTTGATCTGGTCGAGGGCGAACAACGTGCTGTTTGCTTGCGGGTTCAGCGGGTCGTCGATCGAACGGGCCAGGTCGTCGAGGGTTTTCTCGTAACGCTTGAGCGCCTCGGCGGTAGCCGGCTGCTTGGTGGCCAGGTCGGTGGCACTGAAGTACTCGCCGTCGATCAGGTAACCGGGGGTACGCACGAACTCCGGCGCTGGCAGTGTTTCAAGCTTGAAACGGTCCAGGTACTGGTTCAGCACCGGCTGCGCCTTGGCATTGCCGATCCACTCGCTGGTTGCCAGGCCAGAACGCCCGCCCATGCCCGCCTTGGCCTCCAGCAGCGTTACCTGCCAGCCTTTGTTCTGCAACTCGTAGGCGGCCGTCAGGCCTGCCAGGCCGCCACCCACGACAATTGCCGTAGGCGTCTTGTCCTTTGCCAGCGCGGCGCCGCTGGACACACCAATCAATACCAACGCGCACAGGCGCACCCAAGCAGCAGCCATGTTGGCGAACTCCGAGTCAGAGGTTACAGAAACGGGGAGAGGCAGGGATGCCCCAGGAAGATGCGTTAAGAATACGTCAGGTCCGACCACCCTGCCAGCGCAGTGACATCAAGTCCTTTTGGCAACTGACATTTTTGCCAGTAGCCATGTCACACGATGGCAGGTAAAGCTGGCGAAGTTGGCCAGCAGCCCCGCCAGGAGGGCATACGCATGATCTTCGAGGAGCACTTCCAACACGTCGAACGGCAGTATCTGTGGCACAAGCACACGCTTCATATGGCATCCGGGCTGACTATCCGCTCCAACAGCACCTCCTGGACCGGCTTTCATGAAGCGTTCAAGGGTGAAGACGGCACCGAACTGGTGATTGGTGAACACAGCGACGTGGAAATCACCTTCGCCCAGGAAATCGAATGTTTGCGGCTGGAATACTATGTGGTCAGCGATTTTCTCTGCGACGACCTGCACATGTTGTTCGATGCCGAGAACCAAGGCCATGACCTGGCTGCACCGACGCTGCTCAACTTCTACTGGCTTACCTTGGAAGGCAACGGCTTGCGCGACCTGCGCCCCGGCCCCATCGCCACACACCCCTACTACCAGCTGATCGAAGGGCCATTCCGGCGCCTGACCATTTCCACCTCGCAGGCTGGCACCGTGCACATCCGTCGCCTCGAATGGACCGGCACCCACCGCCATTGAACGGCAGCGGTTGTCCTGCCCTGCGGCATTGCTTAGGCTTACGCGGTCGAACCACGCCGTAAAGCCAGGAGAAGTGCCGATGGGCCTCAATGATCAGTGGATGCAACGCGACCTCAAGGTCCTGTGGCACCCCTGCACCCAGATGAAAGACCACGAGCAGCTGCCGCTGATCCCGATCAAACGCGGCGAAGGTGTGTGGCTGGAGGACTTCGAAGGCAAGCGCTACCTGGACGCGGTGAGCAGTTGGTGGGTCAATGTGTTCGGCCACGCCAACCCGCGCATCAACCAGCGCATCAAGGACCAGGTGGATCAGCTGGAACACGTGATCCTGGCCGGTTTCAGCCACCAGCCGGTCATCGAGTTGTCCGAGCGCCTGGTGGCCATGACCCCGGCCGGCCTCGACCGGGTGTTTTACGCCGACAATGGCTCGTCGTGCATCGAAGTGGCGCTGAAGATGAGCTTCCACTACTGGCAGAATGTCGGCAAACCGGACAAGAAGCGCTTCGTCACCCTGACCAACAGCTATCACGGCGAAACCATTGCCGCCATGTCGGTAGGCGATGTGCCGCTGTTTACCGAAACCTACAAGGCGCTACTGCTCGACACCCTCAAGGTGCCCAGCCCCGATTGCTACCTGCGCCCCGAGGGCATGAGCTGGGAAGAGCACTCGCGCAACATGTTCCAGGCCATGGAACAGACCCTGGCCGAGCACCACGCCTCGATCAGCGCTGTGATCGTCGAGCCGCTGATCCAAGGTGCAGGCGGCATGCGCATGTACCACCCGGTTTACCTCAAGCTGCTGCGCGAGGCCTGCGACCGCTACGACGTGCACCTGATCCACGACGAGATCGCCGTGGGCTTCGGCCGTACCGGCACGATGTTCGCCTGCGAGCAGGCCGGCATCCGCCCAGACTTCCTGTGCCTGTCCAAGGCCCTGACCGGCGGTTACCTGCCGCTGGCCGCCTGCCTGACCACCGACAAGGTGTACCAGGCCTTCTACGATGACTACCCGACCTTGCGTGCGTTCCTGCATTCGCACAGCTACACCGGCAACCCGCTGGCGTGCGCAGCGGCGCTGGCGACCCTGGACATCTTCGAGCAGGACAACGTGATCGAGGCCAACAAGGCTCTTGCCACGCGTATGGCCACAGCCACTGCGCACCTGGCCGACCATGCTCACGTTGCCGAAATTCGTCAGACCGGCATGGCCCTGGCCATCGAGATGGTGAAAGACAAGACTGGCAAGGTTGCCTACCCCTGGCAAGAGCGGCGTGGCCTGAAGGTATTCGAACACGCCCTGACCCGCGGCGCCCTGCTGCGGCCGCTGGGCAGTGTGGTGTACTTCCTGCCGCCGTATGTGATCACCCCGGAGCAGATCGACTTCCTTGCCGAGGTGGCCAGTGAAGGCATCGACATAGCCACCCGCGATAGCGTCAGCGTTGCCGTGCCGGCCAACTTCCACCCCGACTTCCGCGATCCGGGCTAAGCCCGAAAGCCCGCGCCGACCCCTGTAGGAGCGGCCTTGTGTCGCGAAAGGGCCGCGCAGCGGCCCCAGCAATTCATGCATCGCCGCTGAAACCCTGGGGCCGCTGCGCAGCCCTTTCGCGACACAAGGCCGCTCCTACAACGGGCGAGTAAACCTTTAAAACGAGCACCCCATGAGACTGTCCCGCTTCTTCATCGACGCCCCCCTGAGCCTTGGCGAACACGACCTGCCCGAGGCCCAGGCCCACTACATCGGCCGCGTGCTGCGCATGGCCCCCGGCGACGCCGTGCAGCTGTTCGACGGCAGCGGCCAGGAATACCTCGGCCAACTGCTTGAAGTGGGCAAGAAAACCGTGCGTGTCAGCCTCGACCAAGCCCTCACCGGCCAGGCCGACTCACCGCTGCACGTGCACCTCGGCCAAGGCCTGTCGCGCGGCGAACGCATGGACTGGGCGATCCAGAAGGCCACCGAACTGGGCGCCAACGAAATCACCCCGATCGTCAGCGAACGCTGCGAAGTGCGCCTGAAGGACGAACGTGCCGACAAACGTCTGGCCCACTGGCGCCAAGTGGCGATCAGTGCCTGCGAACAATGCGGGCGCTCAACCTTGCCGGTCATCCACCCACCCGTGCCCCTAACCGAGTGGCTGAGCAGCACTCAGGCTGACCTGAAGCTGGTCCTGCACCCGGTGGCCGAACCGCTCACCAGTCATGCCAAGCCTGCAGGCCTGGCCTTCCTGATCGGCCCCGAAGGCGGCCTTAGCGAAGCCGAAGTCGAACAGGCCAAAGCCGCCGGTTTCCACGCAGCACGCCTTGGCCCACGCGTGCTGCGCACCGAAACCGCGCCGGTGGTGGCGCTGTCGGTGGCACAGCAGCTGTGGGGCGACTTTTAACTAACGCACATAGAACGACACCGCCACGAAGTGCATGAGGCTGCCGGCAATTACGAAGAGGTGCCAGATGCCGTGCCAGTGGCGGAAACGGCTATCGAAGGCGAAGAAGATGATGCCGACGGTGTAGAACACCCCGCCGGCCGCCAGCCAGGTAAAACCTGCGGTGCCCAGCGTATTGAGCAATGGCTTGACTGCAACCAGCACGATCCAGCCCATCACGGCATAAATGATGATCGACAGGATCCGCGCCTCGGAGCGCGGCTTGATCTCCTGCAACATGCCGATCACCGCCAGCCCCCAGACCACACCGAACAGGCTCCAGCCCCACGGGCCGCGCAGGCTGACCAGGCAAAACGGCGTGTAGCTGCCGGCGATCAACAGGTAGATCGACAGGTGATCGAGCTTGCGCATGATCACCTTCGCCCGCCCGCGGGTGCTGTGATACAGGGTGGAAATGCTGTACAGCAACAGCAGCGTGCTGCCGTAGATGGAGAAACTGACGATCTTCCACGGGTCGCCTTGCAGGCCCGCGACCACGATCAGCCAGATGGCACCGATACAGGCGAGGACAGCACCGACCAGGTGAGTCCAGGCGTTGAAGCGTTCACCGTAATACATGCAAACACAGACCTCCCGAGGTGGGCTGGGTTCCTGAAGCAGTCTTTTTCGGCCTTA
Source organism: Pseudomonas sp. NBRC 111132 (assembly GCF_001320565.1). NCBI lineage: Bacteria > Pseudomonadati > Pseudomonadota > Gammaproteobacteria > Pseudomonadales > Pseudomonadaceae > Pseudomonas > Pseudomonas sp. NBRC 111132. Next base: position 7,958 of record NZ_BCBI01000052.1, on the reverse strand, counting down.
CATCCTACCCAAGATCAGGTTGCAGATCCGCGTCACGCACCAGCCTTTCCAATGCAACCAGGTCCGGCACCCTTGCCACCTGCTCGCCCACCTGCACCGCCGCCAACTCCAGGCGCCCCAGTGCCACGTCCACATAGTTGAGCTGGCTGTCGAGCTTGCATGAACGCGGGATGTCCTGCAGCAACAGCGCCAGGTAACGCAGCCCGGTATCGCCCAAGGCATTGAGCACCACTACGCGTGCCCGCTCACCGCACGGCGTCTCGCCACCGCACGCCGCCTCGAAACCAATCAGCGGCAAGCGTTGCTGGCGCCAGTCGATCCAGCCCAGGTGCCAAGCGGGATCACCGTGCTGACACACCAGGTTGCGCTGCCCGCTCAACTCGGCCACCGCCACGTTGGGCAGCACCAGGGTGCGGTCACCCAACGGCAGCAACAGCCCGGTCAGGCTGCTGCGTTGGCCGGCAATCAGTTCAAGCATGGGTCTGGCTCCAATGGGCGATGCTCTGCAACAACAGCGACTCCTGGTACGGCTTGCCCAGGTACTCGTTGACGCCGATGGCCATGGCGCGGTCGCGGTGCTTCTGCCCGGTACGCGAAGTGATCATGATGATAGGCAGGTCCTTCAGGCGGGCGTCACGGCGGATACGTGTAGCCACCTCGAAACCATCCATACGTGGCATCTCGATGTCCAGTAGCAACACGTCGGGCCGGTGCTCTTCCAGCAAGGCCATGGCGTCAACACCGTCTTTGGCTGTGAGCACGCTCATGCCGTGGCGCTCCAGCAGGCGGCTGGTGACCTTGCGCACGGTTACCGAATCGTCCACCACCATCACCAGCAAGGGGCGGCGTGGTGCCGGGCCAAGCAGTTGGCGTTGGCTGCCACCAGCGGGCAGGCGAGCCAGCCGTCGCTGCTGGCCGCGCAGCTGGCCCAGCAGGTCAAGAATCAACACCACCCGACCATCGCCCAGCAACGTTGCCCCCGACAACCCGGCAACCGCGGCAAACTGCGGCCCCAAGCTTTTCACCACGATCTCGCGGCTGGGCGACAGGCCGTCGGCCTGGATGGCGAACGATTGCTCCTTGGCATGCACCAGCAGCACCGGCAATGGCACGCTCTGCCCCAGTAGCGTCGGGCGTGGCACACCTTGCAGCAACTCGCCCAGGTAGCGCAGCTCGTATTCGTGGCCGGCGTAGACATAACGTGGCGCGTCCAACTGGTAGCACGCCGCCAGCTCGGCCGGCGGCACACGAACGATACCTTCGATGGTATTGAGCCCAATTGCGTACTGCTCTTCGCCCAGGTGCACCATCAACGCGCGGTTGATGGACACCGTGAACGGCAGGCGGATCAAGAAGCGCGCGCCTTTGCCCTGGGCCGACTCGATGCTCATCGAGCCCCCCAGTTGCTTGACCTCCTCATGCACCACATCCATGCCCAGCCCGCGACCGGAAATTTGGGTGATCTTTTCGGCGGTGGAAAAGCCCGGGCGCAGGATGAACTGCAGGATCTCGTGATCGCTCAACTGGGCCTGCGGGTCCAGCAGGCCGCGTTTGATGGCCTTGCGCCGCACCGCCTCCAGTGGCACGCCGGCACCGTCATCGGTCATTTCGATGACGATATCGGCACCTTCGTGCAACAAATTCAGGTGAATGGTGCCCTGCTCCGGCTTGCCGGCAGCCAGGCGCATTTCGCGGCTTTCCAGGCCATGGTCGACGGCGTTGCGCAGCATATGCTCCAGCGGCGCCACCATGCGTTCGAGCACGCTGCGGTCCAGCTCACCCTCGGCATTGCCGACCACCAGCTCCACCTGTTTGCCCAGCTCGCTGGCCACCTGCCGCACCACGCGCTGCAAGCGCGGCACCAGGCGTTCGAACGGCACCATCAGGGTGGCGGTCAGGCCTTCCTGCAACTGGCTGTTCACCCGCGCCTGCTGCTGCAGCAGGCTATACGCCTCCTGAGCGCGCTGGGCCAGGGTTTCCTTCAGGTCGAGCAGGTCCGAGGCAGACTCGAACAGGGCCCTCGACAGTTGCTGCAGCTGCGAATGGCGGTCCATTTCCAGCGGGTCGAAATCGTCATAGGCATCGCCTTCGAACTGCTGACGGCTGGAAATTCGCCCTTGGGTCTCGACGTCCAGGCGCAGCAACTGGTCGCGCATGCGCTCGAGGGTGGTTTCCATCTCGTTGAGGGTGAACTGCGCATCGTTGACCTGCTGCTCGATGCGCCCACGAATGATCGAGTGCTCGCCGGCCAGGTTACCCAGGTCGTCGAGCAGCTCGGCATCGACCTTGACCATGTCGCCCGGCGCCCGCTCTGGCGCCGCTGCCGGCACTTCGGCGGTTGCAGCCTCCAGCGCTCCCTGGCCCGCGGCACTGTCGGTCAGTGCCGCGCTGCTGAAATTGCGAATGTAGTCGATCAGCGCCGTGGCAGCATGCAGCGGCTGCCCCAGGCGCACGGCATCGAGCATGTGCGCCAGACGGTCGTGGCAGTTCTGTAGCAGGGCGAACAGCGGCGCGCTCGGTGGCAAACGGCCGGCGGCCAACAGTTCGTAGAGAAACTCCAGTTCGTGGGCCAGGTCGCCGATCGGGGCGATTTCGACCATGCGCGCCACGCCCTTGAGGGTGTGCAGGTCGCGCATCAGGTTGTCCACCTCGACGCTGTTGCGCGGGTCGGCCTGCCAGCGCGCCAGGGCTGCTGCGGCGCTTTCGACGATGTCCGAGCTTTCTTCGAGGAACACTTCCAGCAGTTCTTCGCCGGGGTTTTCCGGCTTCTCGACCAGCGGCTCGGCGGCCCCCGGCAGCAACGACGGGTGCCCCAGCCCCAAGGTATCGGTCAGGTCCATGTCCGGGTGCAGCGGTGTGACCGTATCAATGCCCACAAGGCCGGTTGCATCCGGGGGCAGGGCCTGGTCCAACAGGTTGCGCAGGCTGCCAACCAGTTCTGGGCGCGGCGCCAGATCCTGTCCAGCCGCCACTTCGTCGAGCATGTCCAGCAGGGCTTCATGGGCGTGCTGCGCCTGGGCGAAGAAGCGTGCATCGGCGGGCAGGCTGCCCTCTTCTACTGCACCGTACAGGTCGAGCAAGGCCTCGCACACATCATCCATCTGCCACAGGTCAGCCAGGTGAGCGGCATGGCCCAGGGTGGTCATTTCATCAAGCAGGGTGTCCAGTGCGTCACGCTGACCTGGCTGCTGCTGCCAGCGCGACAGCACCGACTCGGCATTGAGCAGAATGTCCATGGCCTGGGCCAGGAAACTGGCGACCAACTGCGGGTCGCGCTTGCTGCGCCGCGCGTGCTGCGGGTCGTCATGCAAGCTGGCCAGGCGGCCGTCCACTGCCTGGCCAACCTGCTCGATCAGCTCCGCAGCGCCGGGAATGGCAGCCAGCGGCGTGCTGTCAAGTTGCGCCAGGCCCAGATGAAACAGCGAGCGCGCGCCTTCCAACCATTCCATCTCGGCCATTTGCAGCGGCAGTTGATGCCCCTTGTACTCACGGGCCAAGCGGTCGAAGGCGGTGGCGAGTTCGGCGACCGGCATCACCCCGGCCATGGCGGCACTGCCTTTGAGCGTGTGCAGGGCACGCTGCAGGCCATCGCTGACCGGCGTATCGTGACCATCGGCGCCCTGCAGGAAGGCATCGAGGCTGGCCAAGTGGCCCTGCGCTTCACTGCGGAAAATATCCAGTAACTGCGGATCCAGGCCATCGATATTGGCCGTGGCTGGTGCGTCGTTTTCAGCCAGGGCGTGCAGGTGCCCAGCCAGTTGCTCGATTTCGGTCAGTTGCGGCAGCTGGCCGGCGGCAAAGTCGGCCAGCAAATCGGGCAGATGGACAAACACCTGCTGCAGGGCCACCACGCCCTCCGGGCTGAGCACGCTGCGGCCTTCCAGTACCCGGTTCAGCAGGTGCTCGGCGCCCCAAGCCAGTTCAGCCACCGCCTCGGCATGCACCATGCGACCGCTGCCTTTGAGGGTATGCAACGCACGACGTACTTCCCCCAGCGCCCCACGCTGCTGGTTGTCCGCACGCCAGCGCAGCCAGTGACGCTCGATTTCCGGAAGCAACTCGCCAGCTTCCTCGAGAAACACTTCGCGCAGTTCGTCGTCGATGCCATCGCCATCGGCTCCCAGGCCCGCTCGGGCGTCAGCCTGCGCACAGTGCACGCCCAGCGCCGCCAGGCTGGCACGCGCCCTGTCGATGAAGGGCTGGCCATCCGCCAACGGGTCGGCCACCCGCCATTGCAGGTAACACTCGGCAGCACTCAGCGCCTCGGCCAGGTGCGTCAGCTCATCGGCGGGCGGCTCTTCGTCCAGGTGCTGCAACCAACGCTGCACATAACTTGCGCAGCCGGCAAACAGCTCGGCCACGGCGGGCAGCATCAACATGGCCAAAGCCCCGCGAACCTGCTGCAATAGCCCTGGCAAAGGTTGCAGGCGCTGCCGAGGCCAGTCGGACTCCAGGTAGTCGCCGATCAGGTCCTTGGCCTGCTGCAATACATTCAGCGACTCGCTCAGCACCAGCTGGCGTATCTCGGCCAGGTCCGAACCCGGCAGGCTACCCTGGCCGTTTTCCTCCAGTGGGCCGACCATGCCGTTCAGCGAAGCCTCCACGTACAGCAAGGCCCCCGCCACATCCATAAGCACCGCATCGTCCACCGACCGCTCGCCCTGGGCCAAGGCCTGCAGCGCCAGCACCTGGTCGATGATCACCCGCCGTGGTTGTTGGAAGCCCAGTACAGCCAGGGTATCGGCCACGTGGCGCAGCGGCGCCAGCAGGGCATCGAGCTGCTCGCTGTGCTGACGATCGCTGCGCACGAACTGGTCCAGGCGCTCCTTGATGCGCATGAGGTCGTCGCAGAGCGCGGTCACCACCGAGCGCAGGGCATCGCGGCCCGGCCCGGCCTGCAATTGATCGCGCCAGTTGCCCAACGACAGGTCGAGGTTGGCCAGGTCGTCGGACCCGGCAAAGCGTTGCGCAGCACCACTTATCAGGCTTGCCTGGGCTAGCGGCTCGATGCCACGGCAGGCGCGCAGCTGGTTGAGCAGTGGCAGCATCACCAACGGCAGATCGTGGCGGGCGCCGCGCAAGCGCTCAAGGTACGACGGCAACTGCTCCAGACCACGGAACAGCGCACCCAGGCAATCGCCCCGTGGGCTGACCTGGCCATCGGCCAACGCCTTGGCGAACAGCTCCAGTTCCTCTGCCAGGCGCGTGGCGCCGCGCAGCTCGAGCATGCGCAGGCAGCCATGCACCTGGTGCAAGTTGTCGACCACGAAGGCCAGCATCGACAAGTCGCCCGGTTCGCCGGCGAAGCGCTCCAGCGCCTGCCGTGCCTGGCCCAGGCAATCGAGAATGGCGGCCTTGGTCCAGGCCAGCGCCACCGTTTCGTGGCGCTCGGGGCTTACAGCAGCGACAGCCATGGGCACTCCTCTGCGCGGCGCTTCACTTGGGTTCTGCCGGTGGCGGCAGGGTGAAACCGGACACCGAACGGCGCATCTCGCTGGCCATGCGGGCCAGGTGGCGAATACTGTCGGCGGTGGCACCCGAGCCTGCGGAGGTTTGCGCGGTAATCTGCTGGATCACCGCCATGGTATGGGAGATCTGCCCTGCCGAAGAAGTCTGCAACTGGGCAGCGTCGGAAATGCTGTGGATGAGGTCGGCAAGGTTCTGCGATACCCCTTCGATCTCGGCCAGCGCCACCCCGGCATCCTGGGCCAGGCGGGCGCCGCGCACCACTTCGGCGGTGGTCTGCTCCATGGAGATCACCGCTTCGTTGGTGTCGGCCTGAATGGTGCGCACCAGTGCCTCGATCTGGCGGGTAGCCGACGACGAGCGTTCGGCCAGGCGCTGTACCTCGTCGGCGACCACGGCAAACCCGCGGCCGGCCTCACCGGCCAGCGAGGCCTGGATCGCAGCGTTGAGTGCGAGAATGTTGGTTTGGTCGGCAATGTCGTCGATCAGGCTGACGATGTCGCCGATTTCCTGGGAAGACTCGCCCAGGCGCTTGATCCGCTTGGCGGTGTCCTGGATCTGCTCGCGAATGTTGTCCATGCCGTTGATGGTGTTATGCACCACCTCGTTGCCCTTGTTGGCAATAGCCACCGAGCGCTCGGCCACCTTGGCCGATTCATAGGCATGCGCCGACACCCGATCGATCGACTCGACCATGTCGCCAACCGCCTCGGACGCTTCGCTGATTTGTGCGGCTTGGTGCTCGGAGGCCTTGGCCAGTTGGCGAGCGGTGTTCTGCGTGTCCTGCACAGCGGCGGCAACCTGCATGGCGCTGTGGTTGATGGTGGCGACCAGGTCGCGCAGCTGGTCCACGGAATAGTTGATCGAGTCGGCAATGGCGCCGGTGAAGTCTTCGGTCACCGACACGGTCACGGTCAGGTCGCCGTCGGCCAGCTCTTCGATTTCGTCGAGCAGGCGCATGATCGCCTGCTGGTTGCGTTCGTTCTTTTCTGCGGTCTCGCGCAACTGGCGGTTGGTGGTACGCACCATGACCAGGCCGATGAGGATGATCGAGGCCAGCGCCAGCAGGCCCAGGGCGTAACCGCCAACGGTGTCGAGGGTGCGCCCACCGGCCAGGTTCTCGAAACCGTTGGCCAAGTGCGAGGCTTCGTCGAGCAAGGTTTGCGAAAGGCTGAAAATGTTGCCTGCGGCTTCACGCACACGGAACAGTTCGGGCGAAGTTTCGAGAATTTCATCGACCGAACCTGCAACGAACTGGAACAGTTCGGCAATTTCGGCCAGCCGTGCGCGGGCGTCGGCGTCCTCGACGCGGGTTACCTGGATGGTCGCATTGCCATTGAGCATGCCCTCCAGCACCTGGCCAAAGCGCCCGGCGTCGCGGCCAAAGGCATCGGCCGCCTGGGCTGCGCTGTCGTCACCGGCCAACACCGTGTTGACCGAGCCGAGAATACGCTCGGCCAGCAACAGCTGGCGCTGGGCCACCGCCACCTGATTGGCCGGGGCACCGCTCTGCAGCAGGATCTCGACCACTTTTTCGTATTCCACCTGCAACTGCGGCACGGTCTCGGCCAGGGTCGCCGCCACCTGGTGCAACGACAGCACGGTCTGCTCGCTGGCCAGGATGATGTCGGTGTTCTTACGCAGGTTTTCCCAGTCACGGCGTACCGACTCCATCTCGTCACGCACCGAGGGTGGCGCAGGCGGCAGGCCGGTGGACTTGTCACCCTGACGCAGGTAGCCCCAGCGACGCTCGAAATCGTTGCGCGCATCCGACAGCAGCTTGAACGCCAACGCCTTGCCGGTGGCCGCTTCGGTGGCGTTCTTGGCAATGCGTTGCGACAGCACACGCAGCTCGCCGGCATGGCCGATGTACTGCTTGTCGTAGTTGGACTGGGTATTGAGGTAGGCGAAGTTGGCGAACAGCAGGATGATCGACAGGATCAGGATCAGGAACAGCACGGTGATCTGCGCGATGCTGCGGGTACGTGGGGTCACGGTGGTGGCAGTGACGGGGGTGGCAGGCTTGTTCACGTTCGCAGGTCCTATAACGCCACATCGAGAAAGCCCGGCGCCTGGGCCAGGGCGAAGGGGCTGAAGATCGCCCAGTTGCGTTCACGCGGGAAGTGCCCCTGCACAAAGCGTGCAGCGGCCCGGATCAGTGGTTGCGGTGGCGACAGTTGCAAGCTGTCGAGGGCAAAGTGCTGCAGGCCCAGTACCTCGTCCACCAGCAGGCCGACGAACAGGTCATCGTGGTCCAGCACCAGCACCCGCCGCTGCTTGCCTGGGGCGGCGTGGCCCAGGCCGAAGAAGCTGCTCAGGTCCATCACCGGCAACAGCCGGCCACGCAGGTTGGCCACCCCGCACACCCACGGCTGCACGCCGGGAACACGGCTACTGCGCGGTTCGCGCAACACCTCGGCCACTTCGCCCATGGGCGCGACGAACCACTGCCCGGCAATGCGAAAACCGATGCCGCTCCACTGCTGCAGGCA
>NZ_BCBI01000051.1:0-47482 GCF_001320565.1 Pseudomonas sp. NBRC 111132 | reverse complement strand
GCCTGCGCCGATCAGTGGCCAGCCATGGCCCAGACCGTGCCCCAGGCGAGCCGCCCACGGCACCGGCCCGCGCCCATCGCGCAAGCGAGCGTACAGCGCTTCGGCACGGCGAATCTGGTCCCTTGTGGGCACCGAGCGTACTGACTCGTAGCCACTGATGCGGCCTTGTTCGTAAATCGCCGTGACGTAGGCGCTGACCCAGTAGTAATCGCCATTCTTCGCCCGGTTCTTGACCACCCCCATCCACGGCTTGCCCTGCTTGATCGTCTCCCACATATGGCCGAACACCGCCGGTGGCATATCTGGGTGGCGCACCAGGTTGTGCGGTTGGCCGACCAGCTCGTCGTAGGTAAAACCGCTGATCGCCACAAAGGCGTCATTGCAGTAGGTGATGCGGCTGTTGAGGTCCGTGGTGGAAATCAGGCGTTGATCGCTGGAGAAGGTTCTTTCGTGCTCAGTGACGGGCAAATTCATGCGCATCTTGGGCGATCCTTGCAGGATGAAATGAAGGGAAAATCATCAGCGCAAGTTGATGTGTAGCAGAGCGCTATCAGGATAGCGGTCAGCTTTTGCCAGAATTTAACGCCTCCCGACGGAATGCATGAATACGTCGCATCTCAGCCCACGTTGAGTTGGCTTTTCAGCAGGTCACGGAAGGTCTGGATCAACGGTTCACGGCTACGCCCACGGCGAATGATCAGCGAGAACGGGGCCTGGTAACCGAAGGTCGACGGCGACAGCACGCGCAAGTCGCCCTTGTCGACCCAGGCCTGGGCGTAGTGCTCGGGCAAGTAGCCGATGTAGGCGCCGGAAAGGATCAGGATCAACTGCGCCTCCATACTTTCCACTGTTGCCGCGCTGTGCTTGAAGCCATGCCGGGCCAGTTCGGCCTGGCTCCAGTAGCCGCGCCCGACCATGCGCTGCTGGGTCACCACCTGCTCGGGAATGCGCCGCTCGGTGTACAGCGGATGGCGGCTGCTGCAGTACAACCAATGCTGTTCACGGTACAGCGGCTGGTAAAGCAGCCCGCTCATGCGCGAAGAAAACGCGCCGATGGCCAGGTCCAGGCGGTTGTCCTGCACACCCAGTTGCAGCTCGTAAGGGCTGGACACCGACAGATGCAGGTGCACCGCCGGGTGTTCCTGGCTATAGGCCCCGATGGCCTCGGCCAGCGGCAAGGCACGGTCGCCGACCGTGGAGTCGATCACCCCAAGATTGAGGGTGCCGCGCAACTCGCCTTTGAGGGCGGCGGCATACTGCTCGAAGCCGTCCAGCTCGGCCAGCAGGCGCAGGGTTTCCTGATGGAACAGCTCGCCCTTGCTGGTCAGGCTGAAGCCCCCCCCCCCACGGTGGCACAGCACGATACCCAAAGCACCCTCCAGCTGGCTCATGTAGGTGCTGATGGCCGAGGTGGACAGGTTCAGTTCGCGCTGGGCGTTGGCAAAGCCCTGGTGGCGCACCACGCTGATGAAGATGCGCAGCAGTTTCAGGTCGGGCAGGGTCGAGGCCATGGTGCAACGGTTCCACGAGGGTATTTGCGCGCAGTTTAACCGCTGCGCCAGCCTTTAGTTCAGAAAATCCTGAACTAAGTATTTGTCGGTAGCGATTCTTCCCGGGCACTACCTTGAGCAGACTTGGCCGAAATGTCCCTGCCCGCCGGCAAAACCACACTTGAAAGGCGCGCGGCGGCACAGGTTCGAACAAACAGAACAATCGACCGACTGATGAGGCCCACCGTGGACAAGACTCTCCACCAACCACTGGGCGGCAACGAAATGCCGCGTTTCGGCGGCATCGCCACCATGCTCCGTCTCCCCCACCTGCAAAGCGCCAAAGGCCTGGATGCCGCCTTCATCGGCGTACCGTTGGACATCGGAACCTCGCTGCGCTCCGGCACCCGCTTCGGCCCACGGCAGATCCGCGCCGAGTCGGTGATGATCCGCCCCTACAACATGGCCACCGGTGCCGCCCCGTTCGACTCGCTGTCGGTAGCCGACATCGGTGACGTGGCAATCAACACCTTCAACCTGCTGGACGCCGTGCGCATCATCGAAGAGGCGTATGACGAGATCGTCGAGCACAACGTCATCCCCATGACCCTGGGTGGCGACCACACCATCACCCTGCCGATCCTGCGTGCGCTGCACAAGAAGCACGGCAAGATCGGCCTGGTACACATCGACGCCCACGCCGACGTCAACGACCACATGTTCGGCGAGAAGATCGCCCACGGCACCACCTTCCGCCGCGCCGTGGAAGAAGGCCTGCTCGATTGCGACCGCGTGGTACAGATCGGCCTGCGCGCCCAGGGCTATACCGCCGACGACTTCAACTGGAGCCGCCGCCAGGGCTTCCGTGTGGTCCAGGCCGAAGAATGCTGGCACAAGTCGCTGGAACCTTTGATGGCCGAAGTGCGGGAAAAAGTCGGCGGCGGCCCAGTGTACCTGTCGTTCGACATCGACGGCATCGACCCGGCCTGGGCGCCCGGCACCGGTACCCCGGAAATCGGCGGCTTGACCACCATCCAGGCGATGGAGATCATTCGCGGCTGCCACGGCCTGGACCTGATCGGCTGTGACCTCGTCGAAGTCTCCCCGCCTTACGACACCACCGGCAACACCTCGCTGCTCGGTGCCAACCTGCTGTTCGAAATGCTCTGCGTGCTACCAGGCGTCGTGCGCCGCTGACCGACGGCCCTTTGTAGGAGCGGCCTTGTGTCGCGATCGGGCCGCAAAGCGGCCCCCGGTTTGTGGCCGTGATGCATAGATTGCCGGGGCCGCTCTGCGGCCCAATCGCGACACAAGGCCGCTCCTACAAAAGAGCTGGCAGTACTTGCAATACCCCGGCAGGAGCCATGAGGGAGGGCCACAGAGGCCCGCCAACAACACGACAAGACCGCCGGGCGCCGTGAACCCGCCCGCGTGGTCGATCTCGCCATAATAAAGATAATCGGGAGACCCCCAATGGCCTTGGACATCATTGTTGTAATGATCTACACCGCCGGCATGCTCGGGCTGGGCTGGTACGGCATGCGACGCGCGAAAACCCATGAAGACTACCTGGTAGCCGGGCGCAACCTCGGCCCGGTGCTGTACATGGGTACCATGGCCACCACCGTGCTCGGTGGCGCTTCTACCGTTGGCACTGTGCGCCTGGGCTACGTTCACGGCATTTCCGGTTTCTGGCTGTGCGCAGCCCTGGGCCTGGGCATCATCGCCATCAACCTGTTCCTGGCCAAACCGTTGCTGCGCCTGCGCATCTTCACCGTGACCCAGGTGCTTGAGCAACGCTACAACCCTACCGCACGTCAGGCCAGCGCCGTGATCATGCTGGCTTACGCGCTGATGATCGGCGTCACCTCGACCCTGGCCATGGCCACCGTATTGCAAGTGCTGCTGGACTTGCCGTTCTGGGCTTCGCTGCTGCTCGGCGGCGGTGTGGTGGTGCTGTATTCGACCATTGGCGGCATGTGGTCGCTGACCCTGACCGACATCGTCCAGTTCGTGATCAAGACCGTCGGCCTGATGTTCATCCTGCTGCCGGTGTGCCTGTACAAGGCCGGTGGCTGGGACACCCTGGTGGCCAAATTGCCAGCGGCCAGCTTCCAGCTGACCACCATTGGCTGGGACACCATCGTTACCTACTTCCTGATCTACTTCTTCGGCATTCTCATCGGCCAGGACATCTGGCAGCGTGTATTCACTGCTCGCGATGAAAAGGTCTGCCAGCGTGCCGGCACCGTCGCCGGTGTGTACTGTGTGGTGTACGGCCTGGCTTGCGCTGCCATCGGCATGGCGGCACATGTGCTGATGCCCGACCTGGCCAACCCGAACAACGCCTTTGCCGAGATGATCAAGAGCACCCTGCCCGATGGCATCCGTGGCCTGCTGATGGCCGCAGCACTGGCAGCCATGATGTCCACCGCCAGTGCCGGCCTGCTGGCCGCTTCGACCACTGTGACCGAAGACCTGCTGCCCAAGCTGCGTGGCGGCAAGCAATCGAGCCTGGGGCTCAGCCGCCTGTTCACCCTGCTCACCGGCCTGGTGGTGCTGGGCATCGCGCTGATGGTGAACGATGTGATCAACGCCCTGACCCTGGCCTACAACCTGCTGGTCGGCGGCATGCTGATCCCGCTGATCGGGGCAATCTTCTGGAAACGTGCGACCACTGCCGGTGCGATTGCCAGCATGTCGCTGGGCTTTGCCACTGCGCTGCTGTTCATGTTCAAGGACGGGCTGGAGGCCAATACACCGATCTACTACAGCCTGGCGATTGGCTTGGTGAGTTTTGTGGTGGTTAGCCTGATGTCGCGCAAACCAGTCGGTGCAGTGAATCTGGCCTGATAGATATCGCCTGCACTGGCAATAGACAATCAGCAGACACTAAAAGGCCGCTGCACCCACCCAGGTGCAGCGGCCTTTGTCTTTAATCAGCGACGACGCGGTTGGCGCTTGCGCTGCTCTTCATCAGTCGGGATCGGCACCGGCTGCAAGGGTGGTGGAATCAGCCCCAAGGCGACCGCCAGGTCGTGGAGCCAGTTTGACAGTGGTTTATTCATAATGCCCCCTTGACGGGTCAACCTCACGGCGAATCAATCCTGCGATGCTTCATACAGATCATAGCCCGATGTCCTGTATTACGCATGCCTATGCTCCTACAGATAAGGGCCATTTTGACGCGGATCAAGCCGTGGCGGCGCATTCCGACGACTGGCTAATCGTTTCGCTTTGTTGCAGGTCGATCCATGCCTGCAGATTAGCCCCGCGCATCCCTTGACGCCACATAAGCCAGGTAACCGCCTGGTCGAACGGCGCCTGCAGCGGGTGTACCCTCACCCGGTCGCGCCCGGGCAGGCTGTCGAGCATCGACTGGGCCATCATCGCCACACCCGCACCGGCGATTACACAGGCCAGCATGCTCTGGTACGACTCGATCTCCATCACCCGGCCCATCGGCGTATGGGCATGGGCATACCACGCCTCAAGACGCATGCGGTACGAGCAGCCCTGACGGAAGGTGAACACCGCCTTGCCTGCCACGTCCTTGGCAGTATGCACCGCCGGGTGCTCGGGGCTGGTGATCAGCACCAGTTGCTCATCGCACAGCGGCACGCCATCCAGCCCGGCCAGGTTCAGCGGCCCATCCACCAGAGCGGCATCCAGGCGGTGGCTGAGCAGGCCTTCGAGCAGCTCGCCGCTGGGTGCGGCGCGCACTTGCAGGTTCACTGCCGGGTATGCCTGGTGATAACGCGCCAGCAATGCCGGCAGATGGGTCGCCGCCGTGCTGTACATGGTCCCAAGCACGAAGTCCCCGGCCGGCTCACCGCCTCGCACGGCAGCCAGCGCCTCGTCGCGCAGGGCCGACATGCGGTGGGCATAGTCCAGAAGCACCTTGCCCGCAGGCGACAGCTGCAAACGCTGGCGTTCGCGCAGGAACAGCTCGACACCCAGTTGCTCCTCAAGCTGGCGCAAACGTGTCGAGAGGTTCGATGGCACCCGGTGCAAACGTTCGGCGGCACGGGTGACCGAGCCTTCCTCGGCTACGGCTTGAAAGATACGCAGTTGGCTGAACTCCACAGCATTCTCCAAAACAGAACAACTTGATCATAATTATTCAATTTTATTGAAAATGAAACCGCCCTAACCTGCCAACCATCGCTTACATCCGTGCAGGAGACCTGTCATGTCGCCACTCATTCAACTGCTGGCCAGCGCCGTGGCGCTGATGATGGCCATGGGCATCGGCCGTTTCGCCCTCACCCCGCAATTGCCACAACTGATTGCCGAAGGCCAGTTCGACCTGACAGTCGCAGGGCTGGTGGCGGCGGCCAACTACCTGGGCTATTTCATAGGCGCGGTGGACGCCATGTTCGCTCGCTCGCCAGGCCAGGTGCGTCTGCGCCTGCATGGCGGGCTTTGGTTGTGCGTGCTGTTGACACTGGCCTCCTGGGCTGCCGAAGGCTTCTGGGGCCACCTGCTGCTGCGCTTTGGCACCGGCGTGGCCAGTGCCTGGGTGCTGGTGATGATCACCAGCCTCAGCCAACAGGTGGCCAATGCCCACAACCGCCAACGGCTAGGTGCCCTGGTGTTTGCAGGGCCCGGCCTGGGCATCGCCGTGACGGGGCTGTTGGCACTGGTGGCGCATCTGTTGGGGCTGGGCTCGGCAGCACTGTGGCTGATCTATGCCGTGGCTGCACTGGTGATGCTGCTGGCCGTGCGGCCCTGGCTGCCACGGTCTCTGCAAGCCGCGCCAGCTCCGTCGCCAGAGCAGCAAGGCCCGACCCGCAGCGGCGGCATTGGCCGCCTGGGGCTGGTGTATGCGCTGTATGGCGTGGGTTACATCCTGCCGGCCACCTTCCTCTCACAGATGGCCAATCAGCAATTTCGCGGGCAGTGGCTGGCCGACCTGTTCTGGCCGGCGTTCGGCCTGGCGGCGGCGCTGGGTGTGCTGTTGGTGAGCCTGCGCCGTGGCAGTAGCACCGCGCGCTGGCTCGCGGCCACCCTGTGGTTGCAAGGGCTGGGCGTGCTGGCCTGCCTGATGGGCGGAGGCATCGGGTTGGCGCTGGGTGTAGTGCTGTGCGGCGGGCCATTCCTGGCCTGCATGCAATTGGTGATGCAGCGCTCGCGGGAGCTGGCACCACATGCCACCCAGCGCAATGCCGGGCTGCTGACCGCGTGCTTTGCCCTGGGGCAGTTGAGCGGGCCGTTGCTGGCGGCGCTCAGCAGCCATTACAGCGGCGGGCTACAGCCGGCGCTGATGCTGGCTGCAGCCGGGTTGGTAGTGGCCGGGGGGCTAGTGCGAATGGCCCGTACTAGCCTACAAACCGCCGCAACTGCTGCTTAACCCAAGGCTCGGCACTCACCAGAATCACCCCCAGCAGCACCATCAACGCCCCAACCACAAAATTCACGCTCAGTGGCTCATCGAGCAGCAATACACCAAACGTCACCCCGAACAGCGGGGTAATGAACGAAAACACCGCCAAGTTCGACGCCAGGTATTTGCGCAGCAACCAGAACCAGGTGAGATAGCTGATGAACGACACCACAATCCCTTGGAACAGCACGCTGCCCATCGCCAGCGGCGTCAGCGACACCGCGCCGATCTGCCCGCTGAGCAGGGCAATCAGCAGCAGCCCGGCAAAACCGACCGCCAACTGATAGAACAGGGTCAAGGTGGCTGGCGCCTCTGAAAGCCGTGAGCAGCGCACCACCACCGTGGTCGCGCCCCAGGCCAGCCCGGCGATCACGCCAAAGGCGTCGCCCAGCAGCATTCGGCCATCCATCTGCTCGAACGACATGCCGCCTGCAAACGCCATGGCAATTCCACTGAAGGCCAGTAGAATCCCCAACCACTGCAACAGCCGCAAGCGTTCGCTGGGCAGCCGGAAATGCAGGCCCAATGCGGTAAACACGGGGGCGGTATAGAGGAACACCGACATATGCGCCGCCGAAGTCAGTTTCAGGCCCTCTGCAATGAACAGGAACTCCACGCCGAACAACCCGCCTGCCACTAGCCCGGCGCGCCAGGTGCTGCCGACCTGCTCCCAACCGCCACGCCAGCACAGCATCAGGCCCACCAGCACGGCAGCGATACCGTTGCGCAGCGCAGCCTGCATCACCGGGGCGATGTCGACAGCAGCGGTCTTGATCAGCACCTGCTGGCAACCCCAGATCAGGCACAGCCCCAGCATCACCTGGAATGCAAAGGCGTCTGGGTTCTTGCGGACCGCGCTCATAAGCGGGCCTCTGGGATCGTCGTGGGCATGGGCAAGGCTCGGCAGCGTTCAGAAGCTACCGATTATCGGGTTTCCAGCGCCGCACTTGCCAGCCTTAAAACGACATCAAGCAATCTGTGCCTTCGCAGATACCCGTTCGAACGTCGCTTCGTCCAAGGCATCTTCCTGCTCATCCAGCACTTGGCGCGGGTGCTCGAAGCCGGGGATGCTGCTGTCGATCAGGCTCATCAAGCGCGAACCGCGTTCGGTCAGCACGAAGTTTTCTCCATTGCCGCCGTCGTCTTCGTGCCGGCTCTCGATAAAGCCACGCTCGAACAGCAGCTTTTCATACTCGCAGGCGCGGGTTTTCAGGTGGTCCAAGTCGCCCAGTGGCTCACCCTTGGCGGCCAGCGCTGCGGCATGCTGCTCGGCATAAGGGCGGGGCGTGAAGCTGTGACCGGCGCCATTCTGCACTTCGTGCAGCAAGCGTTCGATCAGGTCCCAGTCGTAGGCGATGCTCATGGTGATGGGCTCCTGCTGTAGACGGAAGGGGTACACAGGTTGGGACCTGCCGGTGAGGACGGTGTTCCGAAAAATGAACGCTGGAAGAAATGCCATTGCTAGAAGCCGCTTAGGCGGCAACAGGCAGAAACCATTTGCTGACTTGCCGCCTGTAGTTTATAAACTACATTCACTCGATGAAGAAAATCGAATCCAGCAGTTTCAGACATTGGGTGACCGGCCTGCGGGACAGCAGCGCCAGAGCCCGCATCATTTCTCGGATCAACCGGTTAATGGAGGGTTTACCTGGCGACGTATCTCCGGTTGGCCATGGCGTCAGTGAACTCAGGATTCACTACGGGCCTGGCTACCGGGTGTACTTCCATCAGACGGGCAACACTTTCGTCATTCTGTTATGTGGCGGCGACAAAAGCAGCCAACAGCGTGACATCAAGGCAGCCCACCAGATTCTGCGTTCGTGGAGGATGCAAAATGACTGAAACCTTTTCCGAATTCGACCCCGCCGAGTACCTCACAACGCCCGAAGCAATCGCGCAGTTCATGACCGACGCACTTGAGACTGGCGATGCCGGCTATGTTGCCAAAGCGGTTGGCGTGGTGGCCCGTGCAAAGGGCATGAGCGAACTGGCCAAAGAAACTGGCCTGTCTCGCGAACAGCTCTACCGCTCTTTCAGCGAGCACGGCAACCCGACCCTGAAGTCGTTCCTGACCGTAATGAAGGCATTAGGCATAGACATGACGGCGCGCCCCCACCTTGCTGGCTGAGTGACTGTTTCCGCCATCGGTCGTTAACGCTGAACTACCACGCCCCTTTAGCCCTCCACCGCGCATAGCCACCGCTGGAGGTAGAAAGGATGAAACCGCTACTGCCCATTGCCTGCGCCACAGCCCTGCTCTGCGCCCTGCCCGCCTGGGCCTGCACACCGGAAGAAGCAACGCAAAAACGTGAAGAGCTTGCCGGGTTGGTCACGCAATTGACCGAACAGAACCCACAGAAGGCCAAGGAGATCAATGACGAGCTTCAGGGGATGGATTTGGAGACGGCGAGCAAGGACTTGCCCGACAAGTGTCAGCTGATCGATCAGCGGATCAAGGAATTGAAAACGGCAGAGAAGAAGGCCGATTAGTGGCCGCCTGCGCCCCTCTCGCAGGCAAACCCGCCCCCACAGGAACAACACAGCCATCAGAACCCGTGATGTTCTTGTGGGAGCTGGCTTGCCCGCGAAGAAGCCAGTACACCTACTGAAATTTACTCGGCAGCAGGCTTACGCTTCTTGAGCGGCGCCAGGCCATCAGCGCTGGCCAGCGGTGCGTTGGCCCTCGGCTTGGCGGTTGGCTTGCGCTTGGCGGCAGCCTTCTTGTCACCGGTCTTCTTGTCAACTTTCTTCTTCTTGGCCCCAACAGCCTTGCCCGAAGCCTTGACCTTCTTCGGCCCGCTGTAAGTGCCCTTCACTTCCTTGATCACCCGGCGCTCGAACTGCTGCTTGAGGTAGCGCTCGATGCTCGACATCAGGTTCCAGTCGTTGTGGGTGATCAGCGAGATCGCCAGGCCTTCACCACCGGCACGGCCAGTGCGGCCCACACGGTGTACGTACTCGTCACCGCTGCGTGGCATGTCGAAGTTGATCACCAGGTCCAGGCCGTCGATGTCCAGGCCACGGGCTGCCACGTCGGTGGCTACCAGTACCTTGGAGCTGCCCTGTTTGAAGCGCTCGATGGCCAACTTGCGGTCCTTCTGGTCTTTCTCGCCATGCAGCACGAAGGCTTTCACGTCCTTGGCCACCAGGTGACCGTAGATGCGGTCGGCCATGGCGCGGGTGTTGGTGAAGATAATCGCCTTGTCGAAGGTTTCGTTGGCCAGCAGCCACTGGGCGATCTGCTCTTTGTGCTGGTCGTGGTCGGCGGTGATGATCTGCTGGCGGGTGCCTTCGGCCAGTTGCGAAACACTGTTGAGCATCAGGTGCTCAGGGTCTTTCAGCACTTTGCCGATGATGTCGCGCAGGGCCGCGCCACCGGTAGTGGCGGAGAACAGCAGGGTCTGCTCGCGGTTCTCGCACTCCTTGCACAGGCGCTCCATGTCTTCGGCGAAGCCCATGTCGAGCATGCGGTCGGCTTCGTCGAGGATCAGCACCTTCACATGGGACAGGTCGAGGTTGCCGGCATTCAGTTGCTCAAGCAGGCGGCCCGGGGTGCCGATCAGCACGTCCGGCACTTTGCGCAGCATGGCGGCCTGTTCCTTGAAGTCTTCGCCGCCGGTGACCAGGCCCGACTTGATGTAGGTGAACTGCGAGAACAGCTGTACCTGCTTGAGGGTTTGCTGGGCCAGTTCGCGGGTCGGCAGCAGGATCAGCGCGCGGATTTCGACACGCGGGCCGCTCAGGTCGACCAGACGGTTGAGCAGCGGCAGCACGAAAGCCGCGGTCTTGCCGCTGCCGGTCTGCGCGGTCACGCGCAGGTCACGCCCTTGCAGGGCCAGGGGGATGGCCGCGGCCTGCACCGGGGTTGGCTCGACAAATTTAAGCTCGGCCACGGCTTTAAGCAGGCGTTCATGCAGGGCGAATTGGGAGAACACGGAGGTAACCTCAGGCAAGTGCGGGATATTCAGTTGCATAGGGTAACGTTTTCTGCCGCCTTAGCCGAATTTCTTTTGGCAACTTTGTCGCCATCCGCGCTCTAATGATGCTTCGTTTCGCAACAAGACTGTACGCAAGCCCATGGATATACAAAGAATCTGGCGTGACTCCCTCGACCTGTGGGGCACCCTCGACCAACATCCCATGTTGCACGCTGCCATCGGCTTGGCGGTGTTGCTGCTGATTTCTCTGGTGGTCGGCCGCCTGGCGCGCTTCCTCATGCTGCACGGCGCGCGCCTGCTGGCCCGCCAGCCAGCGCTGAAGTGGCTGGACGACCTGCGCCACAACAAGGTGTTCCACCGCCTGGCGCAAACCACCCCGTCGCTGGTACTGCAGTTCGGCCTGAAGCTGGTGCCGGAGCTGTCAGATACCGCCCAGCACTTCCTCGGCAATGTCGCCCTGGCGTTTACCCTGCTGTTCATGACCATGGCGCTGTCGTGCCTGCTGGATGCCCTGCTCGACATCTATGCTCGCACCGAACACGCCCGCACCCGCTCGATCAAGGGCTACGTGCAACTGGCCAAGATGATGTTGTGGATCTTCGCCTCGATCGTCATCGTCGCCACCCTGATCGACCGTTCGCCGTTGCTGCTGCTGTCGGGTCTGGGTGCCATGTCGGCGGTGCTGCTGTTGGTGTACAAGGACACCCTGCTGTCGTTTGTCGCCAGCGTGCAGTTGACCAGCAACGACATGCTGCATGTGGGTGACTGGATCGAAATGCCGCAGGTAGGTGCCGATGGTGACGTGGTGGATATCACCCTGCACACGGTGAAGGTGCAGAACTTCGACAAGACCATCGTTTCCATCCCCACCTGGCGCCTGATGAGCGAGTCGTTCCGCAACTATCGCGGCATGCAGCAATCCGGGGGCCGGCGAATCAAACGCAGCCTGTTCATCGATGCCGCCGGCGTGCGCTTCCTTACCCGCGAAGAGGAACAGCGCCTGAGCCAGGTTCAGTTGCTTGGCGATTACCTGGCAGGCAAGCGCCAGGAGCTGCAGAACTGGAACGAAGCCCTGGGGCCTGTCGCCGAGCTGTCGGCCAATCGCCGCAAGCTGACCAACATCGGCACCTTCCGCGCGTTTGCCCTGGCTTACCTGAAGAACCACCCCAACGTTCACCCGAACATGACCTGCATGGTGCGGCAGATGCAGACCACCGCCGAAGGCGTGCCGCTGGAAATCTACTGCTTCACCACCACCACGGCATGGGCGGAGTATGAGCGGATCCAGGGGGATATCTTCGACTACCTGCTGGCGGTGTTGCCAGAGTTTGGCTTGAGCCTGTATCAGCAGCCGAGCGGCAATGACATGCGGGTGGGGTTGAGCGGGCGTTTGGCGCAAGAGCCTGTCCAGCATCGCCTGGAACAGCTGAGCGAAGCTTGAGATTACCGGGGCTGCACTAGAAGTCCACCTTGCCCCTGCCCGCCTTAACAGTGCTCCGCCTGGCTTTCCCTTCAAGGCGGCGGGTCTTCGAGCCGAGGGTGGGCTTGGTGGGGCGGCGTTTCTTCTCGGTCTTGGCGGCCGCGATGATCAACTCGGCAAGACGCGCCAGGGCGTCAGCGCGGTTTTGGTCCTGGGTGCGGTACTGTTGGGCCTTGATGATCAACACGCCGTCGCCGGTGATGCGATTGTCACGCAGCGCCAACAGCCGTTCCTTGTAGAACTCGGGCAGTGACGAGGCCGGAATGTCGAAGCGCAGGTGCACGGCGCTGGACACCTTGTTGACATTCTGCCCACCCGCGCCTTGCGCACGGATGTAGGTCAGTTCGATGTCGGCATCCGGCAGATGCACATTGTTGGAGATGGTCAGCATGATAAGGCCCCTGTGATTGCCCCCATTATCACAGCCTGCGCCGCGCGGCCATAGTACAGCAGCCGCTACCCCGCATACCCCAACAGGTACAGCAACCCGGTCAAGGTCACCAGCGACGCCACCGTCGACAGCAGGATCGTGCGCGAAATCAGCCCCGCCTCACGGTTGTAATACTCCGCCAGCATGAACGGGCCGGTCCCGGTCGGCAGCGCTGCCAGCAGCACCGCCGAAGCCGCCCACATGCTCGGCAGGCTGAACACCTTGTACGCCAGCACCCAGGTCAGCGCCGGCTGCCCCACCAGTTTCATGACCACCAGCGGCCATGGGCTGGCCTGCGCACCTGGGCGCTTTTCGGCCAGGAAGGCGCCCAACGACACCAGCGCGCACGGCGTGGTCGCCAACGCCAGCATGTCGAGAAAATGCATCACCGGCTCTGCCAATCCCCAGCCAGACACCGCCCAGGCCGCCCCCCGCCAATGGCGAGATCACCAACGGATTCTTCGCCAGCGCCTTGCCAACCACCACGATGGCGCGGCCGATTTGCCGTTCTTCCTGCAGCCCGACCTCGATCAGCGTCAGGGAAATGGCAAACACCAGGCACACCACGATCAAAGAGGAGATCAGCGCCGGCTGCAAGCCCGCCTGGCCGAACAGCAGCAGGCACAACGGGATGCCTATATAGCCGGTGTTGGCATACCCGGCACTGAGCCCGTCGATGCTCGACGCCACCAGGCCATGGCCACTGGTCAAGCGCCACAGCAGGGTGATCACGAACATGGCCAGGGCCCCCGCGCCGAAGGCTGCGATGAACCCCGGGTGCCAGATCTCGCTCCAGGTGGCAGTGGCCGTCACCTTGAACAGCAACGCCGGCAGGCACAGCCAGACCACCATCTTGTTGATTTCGGCGGCGGCCTTGTCGCCCAGCTTGTTGGTTTTGCGGCACAAGTAGCCGACCAGAATCAAGGCGAAAATCGGTGCGACGATGACGAAGATGGTGTGCATGTCAGGCCTTGCCGGCCATCGGCGCCTGCGCACGGCCACCCAGGCGGCTCAGCCACACCGACGCCAGGATGATCCCGCCGCCGATGAACAGCCGCCCCAGCGGCTCGTGCTGGTTCCAGATCAGCAGGTTCAGCAGCAGCCCGACCGGCACATGCAGGTTGTTCATCACCGCCAGTGTGCCGCCAGAAACCAGGCATGCGCCCTTGTTCCACCAGTACAGCCCCAGCGCGGTCGGGCACAGGCCCAGGAACAGCAGCACCAGCCATTGCACATCGGTACTCGGCAGGTGTTGCGTGTTGCCGAACAACAAAAAGGCCGGTAGCACCACCAGCAAGGCGCCGAGGTAGAAATAGCCAAAGCGGGCGTAATGCGGTAGGTCGCTGGGGTAGCGCGCAACCAGGTGGCGGTACAGCACCTGGCCGGCGGCATAGGTGAAGTTGGCCAGCTGCAGCAACAGGAAGCCGATGAAGAACTCGCCGCTGATGCTGTCGAAGCGGATCACCCCGGCGCCCGCCACCGCAACCAGCGCGGCCAGCAGCGCCCAAGGGTTGAAGCGCCGGTTCATGGCGTCTTCGATCAGGGTCACATGCAACGGCGTGAGAATGGTGAACAGCAGCACCTCTGGCACCGTGAGCACGCGGAAACTCAGGTACAGGCAGACGTAGGTGATGCCGTACTGCAGCGCGCCGATCAGCAGCATCGAGCGCATGAAGCGCGGCTCGACCTGGCGCCAGCGGGTCAGCGGCAGGAACACGAGGCCCGCCAACAGTACCCGTGCGAGCACAGCGAAGTAGCTGTCGACGTGCCCGGCCAGGTACTCGCCGATCAGGCTGAAGGAAAACGCCTGGATCAGCGCGACGATTATCAGGTAGCCCATGGTTGCCTCTCGTGAATCAAGGCCGCGACCTTAGCGGGTTGCGGCAAATGAGTTCAACCATGAGGAATGTAGGGGCTGCACTGGCCTGCACAAAATGCCGGGCAAAAAAAAACCGGCCATGCAGGCCGGGCAGATACACCCAAAGGAGCAACAACAGGTGTCAGGGTTGGGAATTCAGTGAATCTCAGGCTACCGCCGCCAGCTTGGCCTTGGCCTGGTTGAGGCCCTTCTCGTGGAATTCGCCGCTCATGTTCAGGCCTTCGGCATGGATGAAGTCGACATCATGAATACCGATGAAGGCCATCACCTGGCGCAGGTACGGTTCCTGGTGGTCGCTGCTGGCACCGGCATGGATACCGCCGCGGGCAGTCAGGACGATGGCGCGCTTGCCGGTCAGCAGGCCTTGTGGGCCAGTAGGCGTGTACTTGAAGGTGATGCCGGCGCGCAGCACATGGTCCAACCAGGCCTTGAGGGTGCTGGGGATGGTGAAGTTGTACATCGGTGCGGCCATCACCAGCACGTCGGCTGCCAGCAACTCATCGGTCAATTCGTTGGATCGGGCCAGGGCATCCAATTCGGCGGCGCTGCGCTGTTCTTCGGGTTTCATCCAGCCACCCAGCAGGTTGGCATCCAGATGCGGCACCGGGTTGACCGCCAGGTCGCGCACCGTGATCTGATCGGCCGGGTGAGCAGCCTGCCATTGCTGGATGAAATCAGCGGTCAGCTGACGGGAAACGGAATCCTGCTGGCGGGCGCTGCTTTCGATGATCAGTACGCGGGACATGGGGTGCCTCCATCGGCAAATAGGGTTGCGATTCGATGGAGGTGAGATTAAGGCTTGACCTATCGATAAAAAAGCGTAAAAAGTGGGTTCAATCAATCGATTAATCAGTTTGTTCCGCGCTGCAGCTCAAGGCGATCCGCAGCTTGATGATCTGCCGATTGAATTTGGCGGTGACATCGACGCTTTTACCGGCCGGTACGTTCACCCGTCGCACGCGCGGTGCCTCCGGGCCATTGCGAAAGGTCACCTTGCACGCCACCGGGACCTGCCCATAGTTGTTGAGGGTGATGGCGCCGATGTCGTAGGCCGTGTCATAGGCGGTGTAGTCGAGCTTGACCCCGGTCAGCTCTTTCTCCACATCGATGGGGTACGCCATGGCCGCGAGGGGCAGGCACATCAGTATTGCCGCACAACATTTCTTCATCGGCCGCTCTCCTTGAAAGAGCGCAGCTTAGGACAACAGGAGCGAAAGATGAAAGCGCCGCGCGTAACCCTAGACCAGTGGCGAACCCTGCAAGCAGTGGTCGATCACGGCGGGTTTGCCCAGGCCGCCGAGGCGTTGCACCGCTCGCAGTCCTCGGTCAGCTACACCGTGGCCCGCATGCAAGAGCAACTGGGTGTGCCGCTGTTGCGCATCGATGGCCGCAAGGCGGTGCTGACCGAGGCCGGCAATGTGCTGCTGCGCCGCTCGCGCCACCTGGTCAAGCAGGCCAGCCAGCTCGAAGACCTTGCCCACCACATGGAACAGGGCTGGGAAGCCGAAGTGCGCCTGGTGGTCGATGCCGCCTACCCCAGTGCCCGCCTGGTGCGCGCGCTGGCCGCATTCATGCCACAGAGCCGCGGCTGCCGGGTGCGCCTGCGTGAAGAAGTGCTGTCTGGCGTAGAAGAAGTGATGCACGAAGGCATCGCCGACCTGGCCATCAGCAGTTACAGCATCGGCGGCTACCTGGGCGCCGAACTGAGCGCGGTCGAGTTTGTCGCCGTCGCTCACCCCGAACACAGCCTGCACCGCCTGGGCCGCGAACTGACCTTCCAGGACCTGGAAAGCCAACTGCAGGTGGTGATCCGCGACTCCGGCCGCGCCCAGCCACGCGACGTCGGCTGGCTGGGTGCCGAACAACGCTGGACCGTCGGCAGCCTGGGCACCGCTGCCACCTTCGTCAGCAGCGGCCTGGGCTTTGCCTGGCTGCCCCGGCACATGATCGAGCGCGAACTGCGCGAAGGCGTGCTCAAGCCTTTACCGCTAGATCAGGGTGGCAGCCGTCACCCGCTGTTCTACCTTTATTCGAGCAAAGAGAAGACCCTGGGCCCGGCTACGCAGATTCTCATCGACCTGCTGCGCAATTTCGACACCGCGCCACTGGACGTGCCCTTCGCAGCCCCCCCACAAGCTTGAGAGGACCGCGCCCATGGCCTATTTCGAACACGAAGGATGCGCACTGCATTACGAGGAATATGGCCAGGGCGAACCCCTGGTGTTGCTGCACGGTCTGGGCTCAAGCTGCCAGGACTGGGAGTTGCAGGTGCCGGCGCTCAGCCGCCACTACCGGGTAATCCTCATGGACATCCGTGGCCACGGCCGTTCCGATAAACCCCGCGACGGTTACCAGATCGCCACCTTCAGTGCCGACCTGCTGGCCTTGCTCGAACACCTGCACACAGGCCCCGTACACTTCGTCGGCCTGTCCATGGGTGGCATGATCGGCTTCCAGTTTGCCGTCGACCACCCGCAATGGCTGCGCAGCTTGTGCATCGTCAACAGTGCCCCCGAGGTCAAGCGCCGCACCCGCAGTGACTGGGTATGGTGGTTCAAGCGCTGGGGCCTGGCGCGTGTCCTGAGTGTCGAAACCGTGGGCAAGGGCCTGGCCGAGCGGCTGTTCCCCAAGCCCCGACAAGCAAACCTGCGGCAGACGATGGCCCAGCGCTGGGCATGCAATGACAAACGCGCCTACCTCAAGAGTTTCGACGCCATTGTCGACTGGGGCGTGCAGGAACGCATCGGGCAGATCCACTGTCCTACCCTGGTCATCGCCGCCGACCACGATTACACCCCGATACAACTGAAAGAACGCTACGTCGCCCTTATGCCCAATGCCAGGCTGGTCGTCGTCGACGATTCCCGGCACGCTACCCCCCTCGATCAACCCGAGGTCTTCAACCAGACCCTGCTGCAGTTCCTCGCAGCCGCCTCCACCTCTCAAGGATCTTTGAGCCCATGCTGAAAAAACTCCTGCTCACCGCCTGTTCGGTCGCCTTCGCCACCAGCGTCATGGCCTCTGACAAGACCCCGCACGTTCTGCTGGACACCAGCTTCGGCCAGGTCGAAATCGAGCTGAACGCCGAGAAGGCACCGGTCAGCACGAAGAATTTCCTGCAATACGTCGACAGCGGTTTCTACAACAACACGATTTTCCACCGGGTGATCCCGGGCTTCATGGTGCAGGGCGGCGGCTTCACTGACCAGATGGTGCAGAAGAACACCAACGACCCGATCAAGAACGAAGCCAGCAATGGCCTGCTGAACACCCGTGGCACCCTGTCGATGGCGCGCACCTCGGACCCGAACTCCGCCACCAGCCAGTTCTTCATCAACGTGGCCGACAACGATTTCCTCAACCCAGGGCGTGACCGTGGCTACGCCGTATTCGGCAAGGTGACCAAGGGCATGGAAGTGGTCGACCAGATCGTCAATTCGCCGACCACCATCAAGAAAGGCATGCGCGATGTACCGGCGGACCCGGTGTACATCAAGTCGGCCAAACGCATCGACTGACCGCAGGCTTCACAGGGACGTGAAACCGCCTGAGGGCAGGATGGAACAGGAGTGCCGTTACCCATGCTGTACCGCCGTTTCGAGCAACTGATCGACATTTTTCGCGAAGCCCCCAGCGAGTCACCGCCGACTACCGTGTGGCCGTTCTACCTGTATTACCTGCGCCAGGTGTGGCCTAGCTTCCTGGCCCTGCTGGTGGTCGGCCTGTTCGCCTCCCTGATCGAGGTGGCGATGTTCAGCTACCTCAGCCGCATCATCGACCTGGCCCAGGGCACGCCCAATGCCAACTTCTTCAGCGAGCACAGTGGCGAGCTGATCTGGATGCTGGTGGTGATCCTGCTGCTGCGGCCGGTGTTTTTCGGCCTGCACGACCTGCTGGTGCACCAGACCATCAACCCCGGCATGACCAGCCTGATCCGCTGGCAAAACCACACCTATGTGCTCAAGCAGAGCCTGAACTTCTTCCAAAGCGACTTTGCCGGGCGCATCGCCCAGCGCATCATGCAGACCGGCAACTCCCTGCGCGACTCCGCTGTGCAGGCCGTGGACGCGCTGTGGCACGTGCTGATCTACGCCATCACCTCGCTGGTGCTGTTCGCCGAGGCCGACTGGCGCCTGATGCTGCCGCTGCTGCTGTGGATCGTCGGCTACATCGCCGCGCTCTTCTACTTCGTGCCAAGGGTCAAGGAACGCTCGGTGATCTCCTCCGACGCCCGTTCCAAGCTGATGGGGCGCATCGTCGATGGCTACACCAACATCGCCACCCTGAAGCTGTTCGCCCACACCGATTACGAACAGCAATACGCACGCGAAGCGATCCGCGAACAGACCGAAAAAACCCAGCTTGCATCGCGCGTGGTCACCAGCATGGACGTGGTCATCACCACCCTCAATGGCCTGCTGGTGGTCACCACCACGGGGCTTGCGCTGTGGCTGTGGAGCCAATCAATGATCACGGTCGGCGCCATCGCCCTGGCCACCGGCCTGGTGATCCGTATCGTCAACATGTCGGGCTGGATCATGTGGGTGGTCAACGGCATCTTCGAGAACATCGGCATGGTCCAGGACGGCCTGCAGACCATCGCCCAGCCAGTCACGGTCACCGACCTGCCCAATGCGCCGGCACTCAAGGTCAGCCGAGGCGCGGTGCGATTCGAGGACGTCGATTTCCACTACGGCAAAGCCGCCTACGTTATCGAAGGGCTTGACCTGAACATTCGCCCAGGCGAGAAAATCGGCTTGATCGGCCCGTCCGGGGCGGGCAAGTCGACCCTGGTCAACCTGCTGCTGCGCCTGTACGACGTGCAGGGTGGGCGCATCCTCATCGATGGCCAGGACATTGCCCAAGTGAGCCAGGCCAGCCTGCGCGCACAAATTGGCATGATCACCCAGGACACCTCGTTGCTGCACCGCTCGATCCGCGACAACCTGCTATATGGCCGCCCCGGCGCCAGCGAGGCCGAGTTGCTCGAAGCCGTGCGTCGTGCCCGCGCCGACGAGTTCATCCCGCAGCTGTCGGACGCCCAGGGGCGCACCGGCTTCGATGCCCATGTAGGTGAACGCGGGGTCAAGTTGTCGGGTGGCCAGCGCCAGCGCATCGCCATCGCCCGGGTGCTGTTGAAGAATGCGCCGATCCTGATCATGGACGAAGCCACGTCGGCGCTGGACTCGGAAGTGGAGGCAGCGATTCAGGAAAGCCTGGAGACGCTGATGCAGGGCAAGACAGTGATTGCCATCGCCCACCGGCTGTCGACCATTGCCCGCATGGATAGGCTGGTGGTGCTGGACAAGGGGCGGATTGTCGAAAGTGGCAGCCACAGTGAGCTACTGGAGCAACAAGGCTTGTATGCCCGCTTGTGGCACCACCAGACCGGGGGCTTTGTCGGGGTCGATTAGGCTCCCACAGGATGGGTGGCAGCCTGAAACAACTCAGTCCCGACGATAGGGCAACATCTCCCTGGCCTCCTCGGCATACCCCTTCACCCCTTCCCGCTCCTGCTGCAGAAATTCCTCCACCGCCCGCCGTAGTCCTGGGTGCAGCAGGTAATGCCAGGAGCGCGTCAACACCGGCTCGAACCCGCGAATCAGCTTGTGCTCACCCTGTGCCCCGGCATCGAAACGCTGATAGCCCTCGGCAATGGCAAAGTCCATGCCCTGGTAGAAACACGTCTCGAAATGCAGCCGGTCGAACTCATCCAGGCAGCCCCAGTAACGGCCGAACAGGCTGTCGCCACCTACCAGGCTCAAGGCCATCGCCACATCACGCCCGCCCTGGCGCGCCATTACCACACGCACGGCCTCGGGCATGCGCTCGGCCAGCAGGCTGAAAAAATCGCGGGTCAGGTAAGGTGCACGGCGGCGCACCGCATAGGTGTTGGCATAACACAGGAAGACGAAATCCCACTGCGCCTCGTCCAGCTCATCGCCGCGGTACCAGCGAAAGTCGATGCCCTGCCCCGCCACCTGCTCGCGCTCCTTGCGCATCTGTTTGCGCTTGCGTGAGCTGAGGCTGTCGAGAAAGTCCTGGAAGTCGCGATACCCTCTGTTTTGCCAGTGAAACTGGCAACCCAGGCGTTCCATCCAGCCAGGCAAGCCAGCCAGCTGCGCATCCAGTGCCGGGTCGGTGAAATTGATGTGCGCACCGGATAGCCCGCCCTTGCCCAGATACTCCGGCAGGGCCTGCAGCATCAGCAAGCCGTCAGCCGGGTCAGCCGCCAGCAGGCGTGGCCCGCTGACCGGGCTGAACGGCACCGCGCCGAGCAACTTGGGGTAGTAGGCGATGCCGGCCCGCTCACAGGCATCGGCCCAGCCATGATCGAACACGTACTCGCCAAACGAGTGCCACTTGCGGTACGCCGGCAACAGCGCCCTTACCTGCCCGTCACGCTCCAGCACCAGGTGCTCGGCGGCCCAGCCGGTGTTGCGCGCCACGCTGCCGCTGTCCTCCATGGCACTGAGAAATGCATGGCGCAGGAACGGTTGACCGGCTGGCACCAGGGCATCCCAGGTGGTCGCCGGAAGATCACGTAAATGGGCAAGGCTGTACAGGCTGGTCACGGTTTCGGCTCGCTGTCTGAAGGCCTTCAGTATCCCCAAGGAATGCCCGCCACTCAAATGACGATCGCCAGGCTGATCCTTTTATTCTCAATTACTTAACAACAGTGCCACTAATTAGACATTAATCTGTCATTGCCCCCCGCAATACTTGCGCCTGTTTTCCGGAACCCCAGAACCTGTCTATTCAGGCCCTTTCCGAAGACATGCCAACGCAGGGGCAGGCGCTTGAGCCTCCCCCATTTTTTTCAGTAGGGAGAACCTTATGCGTCTTGTTTCTACACTTACCGGAGTGAGCCTCACCGGCATGATGCTGGCTCTGAGCGCCCCGGCCAGTGCTGCTGTCGACGCCAAGCTGCTCGAAATGCTCCGCGCCAATGGCTCGATCAACCAGGCGCAGTACAACGAACTGCAGGGCGACCTGGCAAAAGAAACCAAGGAAAAGGCCGACCAGAAAGCTCAGTCCGAACGTATGAGCTCCTTTGAACAAAAAGTGGCATGGGCCGCCAAGACCCAGATCAAGGGTGACGTGCGCCTGCGCTACGAAGACGTCAACGTCGACAACCCGATCTCCCGCAGTGGTAACCAGGACCGTGAGCGCGTACGTGCCCGTGTCGGCTTCTACAGCGAGATCAACCCGCAGGTCGACGCCGGTGTGCGTGTGGCCACCGGCAGCAGCGCCGACGCCCGCTCGACCAACCAGAGCCTGGACAACTACTTCGAGAAGAAATCGCTGTGGGTCGACCTGGCGTACCTCGACTGGCACCCGACCGCCGTGCCGAACCTGCACCTGATCGGCGGCAAGATGATGCAGCCATGGGTGAGCATGGGCGACATCATCTGGGACAGCGACATCAACCCGGAAGGTGTGGCCGCCACCTACAAGACCAACCTCGGCCCGGCCGAAGTGTTCGGCAGCATCGGCCACTACAACCTGAAGGACAACGTCGACGGCGACGGCGTGCAGTTCAAGCACGACGCACAGCTGTATGCGGCCCAGCTGGGTACCAAGTTCAACGCGGCGGATACCGTCAAGGTTACCGTTGGTGGCAGCATCTACGGCTACGACAACGACAAGGCCTCGGCAGCCCTGCGCTCGCTGGGCAACACCACCGACGAATTCAACCTGGTGGAAGGCTTCGGTCAGGTCGACTTTACCGGCTTCGCCATCCCTCTGTCGGCTTACGGCCAGTTCGTCAAGAACACCGAAAGCACCGATGGCAAGGACAAGGCATGGCTGGCCGGCCTGAAGAGCAAGATCGGTGCCTGGAGCCTGGACTACAACTACCGCGACGTGCAGCGCAACGGTGTCGTCAGCCTGTTCACCGACTCTGACTTCGGCAACGGTTTCACCGGTTCCCGTGGCCACAAGTTCAAAGTGGGTTACGAAATCGACAAGAACTTCGCCCTGGGCGCGGCCTACATGATGGCCAAGACCGACTACTCCAACCTGCCGAACAGCGATGCTGACGTAGACACCCTGCAGGTAGACCTGGAAGCCAAGTTCTAAGCTGCAAACGCCTCTGCTTCACCTGAAGCGGGAAACGCCGACCCCATCCGGCGTTTCCCGCTTTTTTTTGCCTGTGAAACTGTGCTGCGAATGGGCCGCAAAGCGGCCCCAAGCAATCAGCGCTTGCGCAGAATCACGCTACCAATCGAATACCCCGCACCAAACGAGCTCAACACACCCAGCGAGCCCTTGGCCAGGTCATCCTGGTACAGGTGGAAGGCAATCACCGACCCGGCCGAACTGGTATTGGCGTAACGGTCCAGAATCACCGGTGCATCTTGCTCGGCCACTTCACGTCCCAGCAGTTTCTTGACGATCAGGTGGTTCATGCTGAGGTTGGCCTGGTGCAGCCAGAAACGCTTCACATCGCTCGGTTGCAGGCCGTTTTCCTGCAGGTGCTCACCGATCAGCTCGGCCACTTTCGGGCACACCTCGCGGAACACCTTGCGGCCTTCCTGGATGAACAGCTTGTCCGCTGCGCCTTCGCCCTCTTCCGCCGCACGGTTGAGGAAACCGAAGTTGTTGCGGATGTTGTTGGAGAACTCGGTCCACAGCTTGCTGCTGACGATGTCGAACTGGTGCGCCGAGGTGGCCTGGTCGGCACGCTCGATCAGTACCGCGGTGGCGGCATCACCGAAAATGAAATGGCTGTCACGGTCACGGAAGTTCAGGTGGCCGGTGCACACCTCCGGGTTGACCATCAGCACTGCCCGGGCCTGGCCCAGGGCCACGCTGTTGGCGGCGGTCTGGATGCCGAAGGTGGCCGACGAACACGCCACGTTCATGTCGAAGGCAAAGCCCTGGATACCCAGCGCCTGCTGCACCTCGATGGCAATGGCCGGGTACGGGCGCTGCAGGTTGGAGCAGGCGACGATCACCCCGTCGACATCGGCAGCGGTGCGCCCAGCGCGCTCCAGGGCCTGGCGGGCAGCAGCCACGGCCATTTCGCAGAGCACCGACGGCTCATCGTTGCTGCGCTCTGGCAGGCGTGGCTTCATACGCTGCGGGTCGAGGATACCGGCCTTGTCCATGACAAAGCGGCTTTTGATGCCGGAGGCCTTTTCGATGAATGCCGCATCGGACAGCGGCGCCGCTTCGACTTCACCACGCTCGATGGCGGCGGCGTTGTCCTGGTTGAATTGCTGCGACCAGGCGTTGAAGGAGGCCACCAGTTCTTCGTTGGAAATGCTCTGGGCCGGGGTGTACAGGCCGGTGCCGCTGATCACGACGTTATGCACGGTCGTTCCTCTGGTCAAAGGCCATCGCCACAGGGCGCTGGCTGGAAACATGACAGGATAATGGCACTTTAGTACCAATTTAAAGGCGAGGGCTGCGCCCTCGTTCGCGGGCAAGCCCGCTCCTACAAGGATCGCGTCGCCCCCGAGAACACTGCTGTACCTGTGGGAGCGGGCGTGCCCGCGAAGGGCCGCAAAGCGGCCCAAAATTGCATCAATATTGCCACAACTGTGGAAGTTTAGCCTTCCACCTGACTCCATTGTTTGCTCAATCTTTTGTCGGAAATCGGCACCTTGGTCCCCAGCTGCTGGGCAAACAGCGACACCCGATATTCCTCCAGCCACCAGCGGTACAAGGCCAGTTGCTCATCGCGCTTGCCTTCCTGGGCATGCTTGTCGGCACGGGCCTTGTACTGCGCCCACAGGTTGGCCAGCTCACCGCTCCACACCCGGTCCTTCTGCACTTGCGACCCCAGCTTCTCCAGGCGCAGCTCCACCGCCTTGAGGTAACGCGGCAGTTCCTTGAACCAGGCCCCTGGCGTTTCGCGCACGAAGCCCGGGTAAACCAGGTTGCCCAACTGCTGCTTGATGTCGTTCAGTGCCACCGCCTGGCTCAGGTCGATCTTGCCCTTGAAGCGCTTCTGCAGGCCATGCCACAGTTTCAACACCTCCAGCGTCTGGCGTGCCAGGCGCTCGGCATGCTCGGCCCAGCTACCGCGCTTACGCTCGGCCAGCCCGGCCAAGGCCGCACCATCACGTGGCAACGGTTGCTCGCCTTCGAGGATGCAACTGTCCAGGCTGGCCAGCAGAATGTCTTCGACCAGCGCCTCGACCCGGCCCAATTCACGGTACAGCAGGCCCAGTTCAGTCAGCCCCGGCAGCTTGCCACGCAGAAACTTGGCCGGCTCGGCCAATTGCTGCAACAACAGCCGTTGCAATGCTCGGCGGTGTTGGAACTCGGCTTCGGCCTGGGTCGAGAAGCGCCCTTCACGTACAGTGCCGTTGTCTTCCACCAGCGCCGGGTACACGGTCATCGACAGGCCGGCGATCTTCTGCTGAGCGGTCTGCTTCACTTCGCTGAAGGCCTTGGCCTGCACCGGCTGTTCGCTTTTCGCATCACGCGGCACGGCCAGGGCAGCCTGACTGGCGGCAGCAAAGCGCGCGGTCAGTTCGGCCAGGTCACGGCCTTCGCCCAGGAACTTGCCCTGGCCATCGACCACCTCGATGTTCATGCGCAGATGGCCTTCGACCAAGTTGACCGATTCGTCCCAGGCCTCGTCCGGCACGCGCGCACCGGTCATGCGCAACAGCTCCTGGCCCAGGGCCTGCGGCAGTGCCCCTTGGCCGAAGGTCATGCGCGCCAGCGACGCCTTGACGAAGTCCGGCACCGGTACGAAGTTCTTGCGCAGGGCCTTGGGCAGGTTGCGCACCAGCGCCACGCACTTGGCCTCCAGCAGGCCTGGCACCAACCATTCCAGGCGCTCGCCCGGCAAGCTTGGCAGCAGCGGCGCCGGCACCCGCACGGTAACGCCATCGCGGGGGTGGCCGGGCTCGAAGTGGTAACTCAGCGGCAGGCGCAGCTCGCCCACTTGCAGGCTGTCAGGGTACTGCGCGGCGGTCACTTCGCTAGCCTCACGGGCCAGCACGTCTTCCTCGCGCATGATCAACAGGTTGGCGTCCTTCTGGCTGCCCATGCGGTACCAGCTGTCGAAGGTCGCGGTCTGATGGATTTCCGCCGGCAGACGCGCTTCGTAGAAGGCATAAAGCGTTTCTTCGTCAGCCAGGATGTCGCGCCGACGAGCCTTGGCCTCCAGCTCGTCGAGCTCTTCAAGCAGGCGTTTGTTGGCCGCCAGGCACTTGGCCCGTGACTGAATCTCGCCGCCCACCAGGCCTTCACGGATGAACAGCTCGCGTGCGGTGACCGGGTCGATCGGGCCGTAATGCACAGGCCGACGGCCGACCAGAATCAGCCCGTAGAGGGTGATCTGCTCATAGGCCACCACCTGCCCGCGCTTCTTCTCCCAGTGCGGCTCGAAGTGGTTCTTCTTGATCAGGTGACCGGCCAGCGGCTCGATCCAGTCCGGTTCGATCTTGGCCACCATGCGTGCATACAGCTTGGTGGTTTCGACCAGCTCGGCAGCCATTACCCACTGCGGGCGCTTGCGCCCCAGGCCCGACGACGGGTGCACCCAGAAGCGCCGCTGGCGGGCGCCTTGGTAGTCGCCTTCTTCGGTCTTCTGGCCGATCTGGCTGAGCAGCCCGCTAAGGATCGCCTTGTGCAGCTTCTGGTAGTCGGTCGGTTCCTTGTTCACCGTCAACTGCAGGTCGCGGCAGATCAGCGCCAGCTGACGATGGGCATCGCGCCACTCACGCAGGCGCAAGTAGTTCAGGAAGTGCTTGCGGCACCAGTTGCGCAGCGGGTTGGCGGTCAATGCCTGGCGCTGTTCCTCAAAACCACGCCACAGGTTGACCAGCGCGGCGAAGTCGGAGTCCACGTCTTTCCACTGTGCGTGCGCCTGGTCGGCGGCCTGCTGGCGCTCTGGCGGGCGTTCGCGCGGGTCCTGCACCGACAACGCACTGGTGACGATCAGCACTTCCTGCAAGCTGCCCTGGCGTGCGCCTTCGAGCAGCATGCGGCCCAACCTTGGGTCGATTGGCAAACGCGCCAGCTGGCGGCCGATAGGCGTCAGCTGGTTCTCGCGGTTGACCGCCGAAAGCTCCTGCAGCAGGTTGAAGCCGTCGCTGATGGCCTTGCCATCCGGCGGCTCGATGAACGGGAAGGCATCGATAGCGCCCAGGCGCAGGTGCAGCATCTGCAGGATCACCGCCGCCAGGTTGGTGCGCAGGATCTCTGGGTCGGTGAACGCTGGCCGGCTGTTGAAATCCTCTTCGCTGTACAGCCGCACGCATATGCCCGGTTCGACCCGGCCGCAACGGCCCTTGCGCTGGTTGGCGCTGGCCTGCGACACCGCTTCGATGGGCAGGCGCTGGACCTTGGCGCGGTAGCTGTAGCGGCTGATCCGCGCGGTACCGGTGTCGATCACATAGCGGATGCCAGGTACGGTCAGCGAGGTTTCGGCGACGTTGGTGGCCAGCACCACGCGGCGCCCGGTGTGCGGCTGGAAAATGCGCTGCTGTTCGGCAGGCGACAGCCGCGCGTACAGCGGCAGAATCTCGGTGTGGCGCAATTGCGCCTTGCGCAGGATCTCCGCGGCATCGCGGATTTCCCGCTCGCCCGGCAGGAAGATCAGCACATCGCCGGGG
Organism: Pseudomonas sp. NBRC 111132; assembly: GCF_001320565.1. Classification (NCBI taxonomy): domain Bacteria; kingdom Pseudomonadati; phylum Pseudomonadota; class Gammaproteobacteria; order Pseudomonadales; family Pseudomonadaceae; genus Pseudomonas; species Pseudomonas sp. NBRC 111132. The sequence continues at coordinate 20,298 of NZ_BCBI01000051.1, read as the reverse complement.
CTTTTGCCCTCGCTGCGCTCATGCTGCGCCACTTCATCCAGGGTGGCGAGGATGGCCTGGTCGACGGTGAGGTCGTCCTCGATCTGGTTACCTTCCTCGTCCTGCTCGCTGGTCAGCGGGCGGTACCAGGTTTCCACCGGGAAGGTGCGCCCGGACACCTCGATGATCGGCGCGCCGTCAAAGTGTTTGGAGAAGCGCTCCAGGTCGATGGTGGCCGAAGTGATGATCAGTTTCAGGTCCGGCCGGCGATGCAGCAGCGTCTTCAGGTAGCCGAGCAGGAAGTCGATGTTCAGGCTGCGCTCGTGGGCCTCGTCGACGATGATCGTGTCGTAGCGCTCGAGGAAGCGGTCATGCTGGGTTTCAGCCAGCAGGATGCCATCGGTCATCAGCTTGACCAGGGTGTTGGCATCGCTCTGGTCTTCGAAGCGCACCTGGTAGCCAACCAGCCCGCCCAAGGGTGTGCCCAGCTCTTCGGCGACCCGCGCCGCCACGCTGCGCGCGGCGATCCGGCGTGGCTGGGTGTGGGCGATCAACCCATGGCTGCCACGGCCCAGTTCCAGGCAGATCTTCGGCAACTGGGTGGTCTTGCCCGAGCCGGTTTCACCGGCAATCACCAGCACCTGGTGTTCGGCCAGGGCCTTCTTGATCTCCTCACGCTTGGCGGCGATCGGCAGGTTGTCGTCGTAGCGCACGGTTGGCACGCTTTGCTGGCGCGCGGTGACCTGGGCGCAGGAGGCCTGAACCTTTTCCACCCACTGCGCCAGCTTTGCCTCATCGGGACGCTTGCGCAGTTCGTGCAGTTGCCGGCGCAGACGATGACGGTCGGCAATCATGGCGTGGTCGAGGTTTTGCAGCAGTTTGTCGATGGCGTGGTCAGTCATGGGGCTTTTTAGTGATGCAGGTGAGCCTGCTTTTTCATGATCGGCATTCGGTAAGTCGGGCGATTGTCGCAGATTTGCCGATTTTCTGCTGCCTGCACGATCCCTGTGGGAGCAGCCTTGAGTCGCGAAAGGGCCGCTCCCACATTGAACGAGCGGCCTTCCAGGCAATGTTTAGCCAGGTACGATGTAAAGGTTGCCATTCACTGCTTTAATCAACCTTACGCCGCATGTGAGTATCAAAGGCATGACTCCCGCCCAGCCCATCGCCCCACCGTCGTGCCGCCCTTCGCTAGCGAAGGCCCGGAGACGTGCCGGGGAAAATCCGCTGGTGCATGTCATCCTCGCCTTCTGGGCCCTGTGGCACTGCCGCCACGCACGCCCACCGGACACTTCGCTGACGCCATTGTGACCAAACCCGGCCTCCACCTGGCCGTTTGACTCAACTGGGCCGCCTGCTTGCGCGGAGGCCCTGTGCGCTCGTGAGCGAATCCATCATGCACTTTGCACCCGTAGAGCAGGCTACCCGTTTCCTGGCCGACAACCCCGATATCGAGCTGTTCGAGCTGTTCATCCTCGACGCCAACGGCGTACCACGCGGCAAGCTGCTGCACCGCGACGAACTGCTGGCCGTGTACCAGACCGGCCGGCCACTGCCCAGCACCATCCTCGGCCTGACCCTGAACGGCGACGACGTGGAAAACTCAGGCCTTGTGTGGGACGTCGGCGATATCGACTGCCGCGCCTACCCGCTTGACGGCAGCCTGGTGCGCCTGCCCTGGCGCCGGGTGCCTACCGCCGCCGTGCAGGTGAGCATGCACCCGAGCGAGGGCCTGCCGGCGAGCATCGCCGACCCACGCCATGTGCTGCTGCGCACCATCGAAGCATTGAAGGCCGACGGCTATCACCCGGTGATGGCCTGCGAACTGGAGTTCTACCTGCTCGACCAGCAGCGTGATGCCCAGGGCCGCCCGCAACCGGCGCTGGACAACGATGGCGGTCGCCCTCGCAGCACTCAGGTCTATGGCTTGCGCGAACTGGAGCAGATCGAGCCGTTTCTCGCCGACCTGTACGCCGCCTGCAAGGCCCAGGGCATCCCTGCGCGCACGGCCATCTCCGAGTACGCCCCCGGCCAGGTGGAAATCACCCTCGAGCACGGCGATGCACTGCAGGCGATGGACCAGGCGGTGCGCTACAAGCGCCTGGTGAAAGGTGTGGCCCATGCCCACGGCATGCAGGCTTGTTTCATGGCCAAGCCATTCGCGCAACTGGCCGGCACCGGCATGCACATGCACCTGAGCCTGGCCGACAGCGCGGGCAACAACCTGTTCGCCAGCGAAGACAAAGCCGGCACCCCGTTGCTGCGCCAGGCGGTGGCTGGCATGCTGCGCCACCTGCGCGACTCGCTGCTGCTGTTCTGCCCCAACGCCAACTCGTTCCGCCGCTTCCAGGCCAACAGCTATGCGCCCCTGGCGCCGACCTGGGGCGTGGACAACCGCACCGTGAGCCTGCGCGTGCCAGGCGGCCCGGCCAACAGCCGACATGTGGAACACCGCATCTGCGGCGCCGATGCCAACCCTTACCTGGCTGCAGCCGCGATCCTTGCAGCCAGCCACCGAGGCATCCGCGAACAGCTGGACCCTGGCGCACCGGTCGAAGGCAACGGCTATGCCCAGGCCACCGAACACCTGCCCACCGACTGGCTGACCGCCCTCGACGCCCTGCAAAACTCCCATTGGGCCCGTGAAGCATTGGGCGCAGACTTCCTTGGCGTGTACCTGAAGGTCAAGCGCGCCGAGTACCGCCAGTTCATGGCCGAAGTCAGCGAACAGGACTGGCGCTGGTACCTGCACCAGGCCTGAGCCCCTACCTAACAAGGAACACCCATGAACGCAGCATTGAACAACGGCCCGGCGCAGCGCGCGCCGTCCTACTACACCGCCACCCTCAACGACCACACCGAGTACCCCCAACTCAAGGGTACCGTACAGGTGGATGTAGCCATCATCGGCGGTGGCTTCACTGGCGTAGCCACCGCGGTAGAGCTGGCCGAGCGAGGCCTGAAGGTCGCCATCGTCGAAACCAACCGCATCGGCTGGGGCGCCAGCGGGCGCAATGGCGGCCAGGTCACCGGCAGCCTGTCGGGCGACGAGGCCATGCGCTCGCAGATGCGCAGCCACCTGGGCAGCGAAGTCGATGACTTCATCTGGCGCTTGCGCTGGCGCGGGCACCAGGTAATCGAGCAGCGCGTGGCGCGCTATGGCATCGATTGCGACCTCAAGCACGGCCATCTGCATGCGGCGATGAAGCCCTCGCACATGAACGAGCTGCGCGCATTCGAGGCCGAGGCCCGGCGCCGTGGCATGGGCGAGCAGGTGCAACTGCTCGACCGCGCTGCCGTGGCCGAGCACCTGCAAAGCCCGTTGTACCTGGGCGCGTTGAAAAACCTGCGCAATTTGCACCTGCACCCGCTCAACCTGTGCCTGGGTGAAGCCCGAGCTGCGCACAGCCTGGGCGCACTGATTTTCGAAAACTCCGAAGTGCTGGACATCGTCCATGGCCCGCGCCCGGCGGTAGTCACCGCCCACGGCAGGGTCGAGGCACGCCAGGTGATGCTGGCCGGCGACGTGTATCACAAACTGGAAAAGCGCCAGCTCAAGGGCAAGATCTTCCCGGCCATGGGCGGCATCGTCACCACTGCGCCGCTGGGCGAGTTGGCCGAACAGATCAACCCGCAGGACCTGGCGGTGTACGACTGCCGCTTCGTGCTCGACTACTACCGCCTGACCGCCGACAAGCGCTTGTTGTTCGGCGGTGGCGCCAACTATTCCGGCCGTGACTCACGGGACATCGAAGGCGAACTGCGCCCGTGCATCGAGCGCACCTTCCCGGCATTGAAAGGCGTGCCGATCGAGTTCCAGTGGAGCTGCGCCATGGGTATCGTGGTCAACCGCATCCCGCAGTTGGGCAAGCTGTCGGACAACGTGTGGTATTGCCAGGGTTATTCAGGGCATGGCATTGCCACCAGCCACATCATGGGCGAGATCATGGCCGAGGCGTTGACCGGGACGCTGGAGAAGTTCGACACCTTTGCCCAGTGCAAGCATGTGCGGGTGCCGATGGGGGACTTGTTGGGGAACCCGCTGCTGGCGGCGGGGATGTGGTACTACCAGATGCTTGAAAAACTGCGCTGATTTCACCTTCTCTAGAAGTATCTCGGCCAGTGTGAGAGCGGCCTTGCGCCGCTCCCACACTGGCCGTGCAGGCTTCTGATCAGGCGATCTTCTTCAAGCCTTGCTTCTTCAGTTCTTCATCGCGCAATTCGCGGCGCAGGATCTTGCCCACGTTGGTGGTCGGCAGTGCGTCGCGGAACTCGATCTGGCGCGGCACCTTGTAGCCGGTAACGTTGGCACGCATGTGCTCCATCACCTGCTCCTTGGTCACGGTCATGCCCGGCTTGACCACGATGAATACCTTGATCACTTCACCCGACTTCTCGTCCGGCACACCAATGGCTGCACACTGCAGCACGCCCGGCAGGGCCGCCAGCACGTCTTCCAGCTCGTTGGGGTACACGTTGAAGCCAGAAACCAGGATCATGTCCTTCTTGCGGTCGACGATGCGCATGTAACCGTCCGCCTGGATCAGGGCGATGTCACCGGTCTTCAGCCAGCCTTCGCTGTCGAGAATCTCGGCAGTGGCGTCTTCGCGCTGCCAGTAGCCCTTCATCACCTGCGGGCCCTTCACACACAGCTCGCCCACTTCGCCCAGCGGTAGCTCGTTGCCGGCGTCGTCGATGATCTTGCACAGGGTCGATGGCACCGGAATACCGATGGTGCCCACCTGGTTGGCCTCCGCCGGGTTCACTGCCGCCACCGGGCTGGTTTCGGTCATGCCGTAACCTTCGCAGATGGCGCAACCAGTAACGGCCTTCCAGCGCTCGGCCACGCTCAGTTGCAGGGCCATACCACCCGACAGGGTGATTTTCAGCGCCGAGAAGTCCAGGGCACGGAACGCCTCGTTGTTGCACAGGGCAACGAACAGTGTGTTGAGGCCGACAAAACCGCTGAACTTCCACTTGCCCAGTTCCTTGACCATGGCCGGCAGGTCACGCGGGTTGCTGATCAGCACGTTGTGGTTGCCGATCAGCATCATCGCCATGCAATGGAAGGTAAAGGCATAGATGTGGTACAGCGGCAGCGGGGTGATGAGGATCTCGCAGCCTTCGTGCAGGTTCGAGCCCATCAGCGCCCGGCACTGCAGCATGTTGGCCACCAGGTTGCGATGGGTCAGCATGGCGCCTTTGGCCACGCCGGTCGTACCGCCGGTGTATTGCAGCACGGCCACATCGTTGGCCTGCGGGTTGGCCTCGGTAACCGGCTGGCCCTTGCCCAACGCCAGGGCGTCGTTGAAGCGCACGGCTTGTGGCAGGCTGTAGGCCGGCACCATCTTCTTCACGTACTTGATCACGCTGTTGATCAACAGGCGCTTAAGCGGCGGCAGCAGGTCGGCCACTTCAGTGACGATGACGTGTTTGACCTGGGTCTTGGGTACCACCTTTTCGGCCAGGTGGGCCATGTTGGCCAGGCACACCAGGGCCTTGGCGCCGGAGTCGTTGAACTGGTGTTCCATCTCCCGCGCGGTATACAGCGGGTTGGTATTGACCACGATCAGCCCGGCACGCATGGCGCCGAAGACCGCGACCGGGTATTGCAGGACATTGGGCAGTTGCACGGCAATGCGGTCACCCGGCTTGAGGTCGGTATGCTGCTGCAGCCAGGCGGCAAACGCCCCCGACAGCGCATACAACTCGCCATAAGTGATAGTCTTGCCCAGGTTGCTAAAGGCCGGTTTGTCGGCAAAGCGTTGGCAGGATTGCTTGAGTACTGCCTGGATATTGGGGAATTCGTCAGGATTGATTTCCGCCGTAATCCCGGCTGGGTACTTATCCTTCCAAAAATTTTCGATCATGGAAGCCCACTCCTTCAGCAACAGCGAAGTTCGATTCACGCGTCGATGCGCTTATTATTGATATGAGATGACGGTTCGTTGCAAACCGGATCATCTGAAAGCGGGCCGAGAGTAACAGCTTTGCCTGGGGTCGCCTAGAGGCCAAAACAGGCCTTGCGGTCACAAAAATGACTCAATGAGCAATACAGGTCATTTTTAGAGTTTTTAACCAAAATGTCGCAGATCAGGCTGTAATTGGCCTGTTAGAGCTGTTCGAGGCAATCGCGGGCAAGCCCGCTCCTACAAAGACCGACGTAGGAGCGGGCTTGCTCGCAAAGTAGCCAACACTTACCTCAAGCGATGTCGCGCAACTCCCGTCGCAGAATCTTGCCTACCGGCGTCATCGGCAACGACTCGCGCAGCACGATGTGCTTGGGTACTTTGTAGCCGGTGAAGTTGGCCTTGCAGTAGGCCTTGAGCTCATCCACGCTCAGCCCGCCCTCGCGCGGCACCACGAACAGCTTCACCGCCTCGCCGGAGCGGTCGTCCGGCACGCCGATGGCTGCACAGTTGGCGACCTTGGGGTGGCCCATCACCACGTCCTCGATCTCGTTGGGGTACACGTTGAAACCCGAGACGATGATCATGTCCTTCTTGCGATCGACGATGCGGGTGAAGCCGTCCGGGTCGATCACCGCGATGTCACCGGTCTTGAACCAGCCTTCGGCATCCAGGGCCTGGGCCGTGGCCTCGGGCTGCTGCCAGTAACCCTTCATCACCTGTGGCCCCTTGATGCACAACTCGCCGCGCTCGCCCAGCGGCATTTCGTTGCCGTCATCATCAATGACCTTGAATGCCGTACCCGCCACCGGAATACCCACTGTGCCCAGGCGCGCCAATTGACCATAGGGGTTGGTGCTGGCCACAGGCGAGGTTTCGGTCAGGCCGTAGCCTTCGACGATGCGGCACCCGGTAAGGGCTTCCCAGCGCTCGGCGGTTGCCTTGACCAGCGCCGTACCGCCGGAGTTGGTGACTTTCAGCGCCGAGAAATCCAGCTGGCGGAAACCAGGATGATCCATCAGCGCAACAAACAGGGTGTTGAGGCCCAGCAACGCAGAGAATCGCCACTTGCCCAGCTCCTTGATGAAGCCGGGAATATCCCGAGGGTTGGTAATCAGCACGTTGTGGTTGCCGGTGACCATCATGCACATGCAGTTCGCGGTAAAGGCATAGATGTGGTAAAGCGGCAGGGGCGCGATCATCACCTCCTGGCCGTCCTTGAGCAGCTTCTGCCCATCGGGGCCGTGCTGCGAGAAGCACGCCAGCACCTGCAGCATGTTGGCCACCAGGTTGCCGTGGGTGAGCATGGCGCCCTTGGCCAGGCCGGTGGTGCCGCCGGTGTACTGCAGCACGGCGATGTCGTCGAGGTTCAGCGGCACGGGCTTGGGCGACAGCCCACGGCCCTCGCGCAGCACCTGCTTGAACGGCACCGCCTGGGGCAAATTGTAGGCCGGCACCATCTTCTTCAGCTTGTCGACCACGGTGTTGACCAGCCAGCCCTTGGCGGTGGGCAGCAGGTCGCCCATCTTCGCCTCGATCAGGTATTCGATACCGGTATCGGGCAGCACTTCCTGCACACGCTTGCCGAACATGTTCAGGTACACCAGCGCACGGGCGCCGCTGTCCTTGAACTGGTGGCGCATCTCGCGCTCGGTGTACAGCGGGTTGGTGTTGACCACGATCAGCCCGGCGCGCATGGCACCGAACACGGCGATGGGGTACTGCAGCACATTGGGCATCTGCACCGCGATGCGGTCACCCGGCTTGAGGTCGGTGTGCTGCTGCAACCAGGCAGTGAAGGCTGCCGAATGGCGCTCCAGTTCGGCATAACTCAGCGTCACGCCCAGATTGCTGAACGCCGGGCGGTCGGCAAAGCGCTTGCAGGAGCGTTCGAACACCTCGACGACCGAGGCGTAGGCGTTGATGTCGATGGTGGAAGGCACGCCCGCCGGGCGCTTGTCATTCCAGAATTCGGCTTGCATTTATTATTGTTCCTCTGCCTGGACCTGCACTGCGTCCTTTTGTCCTCTACCCGATTGCCTGCTGGCAAAAAGGCGTTGATCCGACGTTAGCAGGTAAGCCCAAGGCGGCATATACGCCAAGTGCCGCCATTAACATTGTGAATCTTATTTGTGCCCTTCCTGCAATCCGGCCGGTTGTGCATACACTGTCCGGGTAACCGCGCGCACAAGGACCCGCCATGCCCCACGACGCCTTCTGGCTACCCGCCAGCGAGCACTGCAGCCTGTACGTACACCAATGGCTGCCGGCCACGCCAGTAAAGGCCGTGGTGCTGCTGGCCCATGGCATGGCCGAGCATGCCGGGCGCTACCAACGCCTGGGGCATGCCCTGAGTGAGGCCGGCTTTGCCCTGTTCGCTGCCGACCAACGCGGCCACGGGCGCACCGCCGAACAGGGCAGCCTCGGCCTGTTCGCCCGCCATCATGGCTGGAATGCCGTGGTCAACGACCTCGGACGCGTGGCCCAGCACATCGGCCAGCAATACCCGTGCACGCCACTGTTCCTGCTTGGCCACAGCATGGGTAGCTACATCGCCCAGGCCTACCTGTTGCACCACAGTGGCAGCCTGCACGGGGCGATCCTCAGCGGCTCCAACTACCAGCCGTCGGCGCTGTACCGCGTGGCACGGCTGATTGCCCGGCTTGAGGCCTGGCGCCAAGGGCCGTTGGGTAAAAGTGCACTGATCGAGTGGTTGTCGTTTGGTTCGTTCAACAAGGCCTTCAAGCCCAACCGCACAGCATTCGACTGGCTCAGCCGCGACCCCGGCGAGGTCGACCAGTACGTCAACGACCCGTTGTGCGGCTTTCGCTGCACCAACCAGCTGTGGTTGGACCTGCTGCAAGGGTTGGCGCAGATCAGCCAGCCGAGTAACCTCGCGCAGATCGATCCCAACCTGCCAATACTGGTAATTGGTGGCGAATGTGATCCGGTCAGTGCTGGCAAGCGTCTTACCCATCTGGCCGACGCCCTGCGCGCGACCGGCAATCGACATGTACGGCTACGCGTCTATCCTGATGCGCGGCATGAAGTACTCAACGAAACCAACCGTGACGAGGTCACCGCCGATATTCTCGGCTGGCTTGAACAGGCGCTGGCCCTTGGCCGCCCTGTGCGCAGTGAATGATAGCCGCCCTCGCCCAACGCTTAAGGAAGCACCGATGTCCCAGGTCACCAACACGCCTTACGAAGCCCTCGAAGTCGGCCAGAAAGCCGAGTACAAGAAGTCCGTCGAAGAACGCGACATCCAGCTGTTCGCTGCGATGTCCGGTGACCACAACCCGGTTCACCTGGATGCCGAGTTCGCCGCAAAGAGCATGTTCCGCGAGCGGATTGCCCATGGCATGTTCAGCGGCGCGCTGATCAGTGCTGCAGTGGCCTGCACCCTGCCTGGCCCTGGCACCATCTACCTGGGCCAGCAGATGAGCTTCCAGAAACCGGTGAAAATTGGCGACACCCTGACCGTGCGGCTGGAAATTCTCGAGAAGTTGCCCAAGTTCAAGGTGCGCATCGCGACCAATGTGTACAACCAGAACGATGAGCTGGTGGTCCAGGGTGAAGCCGAGATCCTGGCACCGCGCAAGCAGCAGACCGTCGAACTGGTGTCGCCGCCGAATTTCGTGGCTAGCTGAAAACTGATTTAGCCAATGCCGGCCTCTTCGCGGGCAAGCCCGCGAAGAGGCCGGTATCGCCAACATCATTCAATGAGTTTCAACCGCTGCTCGATATGCCGCCGCTCCGGCGCCTGTCGGGTCAACGCCAGTGCCTGCCGCCAGGCCGCACGCGCCTCCTCCATTTGCCCCAGCTGATAATGCAGCTCGGCCCGCGCCGCATGCGCCAGGTGATAGTCCAGCAGTTCACCCCGCGCCAGAATCCCTTCGACTACCCGCAGGCCAACCTCCGGCCCATCTCGCTTCGCCAGCGCCACCGCCCGGTTCAACTCCACCACCGCCGACGGCCAATGACGCTGCAACACGTCATAAAGCCCAACGATCTCAGCCCAATCTGTCTGTTCAGCCGTTGCCGCTTCGGCATGCACGGCAGCAATCGCCGCCTGAACGGTATAGGCGCCAAACGCCCGGCTCTGCAGGGCCTGGCGCACCAGTTCGCAGCCCTCTTCAATGCGTGGCCGGTCCCACAGGCTGCGGTCCTGCTGTTCCAGCACCACCAGGTTGCCCTGGGCATCGATACGTGCCTGCTGCCGGGACGCCTGCAGCAACATCAAGGCCAGCAGGCCGACCGCTTCCGGGTCGGGCAGCAACTGCACCAGCAACCGCGCCAGGCGAATGGCTTCATCACTGAGGTCCTGCTGCAGCAGTGCCTCGCCCGATGACGCCGAATAGCCCTCGTTGAACACCAGGTAGATCACCCGTAACACGCTATCCAGGCGCTCGCGCAGTTCGTTCAGTTCCGGCACTTGATAAGGGATGCCGGCCTCGCGGATCTTGGCCTTGGCGCGGACGATGCGCTGGGCAATGGTGGCCGGGCTTTGCAGGAAGGCACGGGCGATCTGCTCGGTGGTCAGGTCGCACACTTCGCGCAGGGTCAATGGCACCTGGGCGTCAGCCGACAGTGCCGGGTGGCAGCAGGTAAAGATCAGCCGCAGGCGGTCATCGGCCAGCAGTTCGTCGTCACTGGGATCCTGCGCCTGGCCTTCGAGCAGCATGCTCAGGTCTGCCTGGGAGCGGTCGAAACGGGCGCGTCGGCGCAACGCATCAATAGCTTTGAAGCGCCCGGTGGAAACCAGCCATGCCCTTGGGTTATCGGGTATGCCGTCGCGCTGCCAGCGCTCGACGGCGATGAAGAAGGCATCATGCATGGCCTCCTCGGCCAGGTCGAAGTCACCCAGCAAGCGGATCAACGTCGCCAGGATGCGCCGCGACTCACGCCGGTACACCGCCTCGACTTCGGCGCGCACCTGCGCCAGTGCCGTCATCAGTCGGGCATCCGCTGGGTCACCACCTCCACCAGGCGGTCCAGGCTTTCTCCCCAGCCCTGGTGGAAGCCCATTTCCTCGTGGGCACGGCAGTCAGCGGCAGTCCAGTGCCAGGCACGGGCGGTATAGCGAGTTTTGCCTTGTTCCTCGTCAAAGCTGATCACGGCAGTCATGAAGGCCTTGTCCGACGGCACCCAACCGGGGCCGAAGGCATCGGTGAACACCAACCGGCGCGGCGCGGCAATTTCCAGAAATACGCCCTGGTTCGGGTACTCGCTGCCATCCGGGGCCCGCATCAGGGTGCGAAACAGGCCGCCGGCCCATAACTGCATCTCGCACTCCGGGGTGGTCATGCCGTGCGGCCCCCACCACTGCATCAGCCACTGGGGGTCGGTCCAGGCACGGAATACCTTGGCCGGTGGTGCGTCGATCAGGCGGCTGATGGACAACTCGTGTTGCGCTTGCGCAGTGGGTGCAAGGCTCATGCTGGTTGTTCTCCTTGGCTATCAGGGTTGCAGTTCGCGCACCGGGCGCACCTCAACACTGCCAACCCGCGCGGCAGGGATGCCCTTGGCGATATTCAGTGCTTCGTTGAGGTCGCGGGCCTCCACCAGGTAAAAGCCGGCCAGTTGCTCCTTGGTTTCGGCGAAGGGGCCATCGGTCAGGCTCATGTGCCCCTTGCGCACGCGCACCGTGGTCGCCGTTTGCACCGGCTTCAACGCCTCGGCCGCCAGCATGCGCCCAGAACCGTGAATGGTTTCGGCGTAAGCCATGCATTCGGCGTCTTCCGGGCTGTCGGGAAGGCTGTGCAACAACCCCTCGTCACAATAGACCAGGCACAGGTATTTCATGGTCACCTCCAGAGCATTGGCAAAGTGCGTTTGGCGATAACGGCTCAGGGCTTGAGATCGAACAGGGCTTTTTGCGTTTCCATGTCGAACGGTGCCGACCAGTGCTCGTGGATCACCTGCCACTGGCCACCTTGACGACGATAGCCCACGGTGGCGCGCATGAAGCCGCACTGGCTTTCGTCATCCCCCGGCCCGCAGCGGTTTAGCCAATGGGCCAGGGCCAGGTCGCCAGCGGCGTGCACGGTGAGTTCGGCAAGCTCGAAGACCATGGGGCCCGTGCACATGTTCATGCACATTTCCCAGTGCGCGGTGTAGGGGGCCTTGCCTTTGAATTGCAGGGACTGGATGGCATCGAAGGCGACAATGTCATCGGCATAGGGGGCGGTGATGTTGGGGATGTCGCGATCGCGCACGGCCTGCATCCAGCGCTCGATCAGTTGGCGGATCTCGGTTTCGGCTGCGGTGCTCATCGGGGTTCCTCCGACAGGACAATGGGTTTGGGCACGGCGTGGAGCGTACCTTCACCTATTGTCGAACGATGTCTGAAGGAATCGACATGGCTTGTAGAAAATTCTGAAAGGTGATGGCTCCATCGCCGGCAAGCTGGCTTGCCGGCGATGGAGCCATCACCTAGTAGAATGGATATTTGTCGATCAGCCCTGCTGGCAACCCTCACCCATGGCTCGGTACTGGATGGTGTGCACCTGGCCCTGGTGGTCTTCGTAAGTCATGGTCGCAGGTACCACCTCGCAGACATTGGGGATGGTCGACAAGTTGATCACCCGCTTGATGTCCAGGTTCATGGAGTAGTCGTACTGCTGGGCCACAGGCTGGCTGGAGACGGGTGTGACCTCATCGGCAAGGGCGAACGAGGACATACCGACCAATGCAAGAATCAGTAATGGTTTCATGTGGGTTTGCCTTTTGAGCATTCAAGCTGATCGATTGACTTCTATTGCCGTATCCGGCGCGGAGAAGTTGCCATCTACGGTGAAGATGGCACGAAGTACCGATCCCGCTTCGTACTGCCAGGGGGGACGAATAAAATTCTACTCCCGGCCAGCAATAGTTGAACCCCAGAGTCGGATATTCACCCTTGCCGGTTTTGCAACAATCTGCGACAAAGTGGCCGCAAATCATCAGGCCAGAGCCTCTGGCCACGTTTCAGGGTAGGGCTCGCCATTTCTGAAAAAATGTCCTGTTCGAAACTTTCGGACATAGAACGCCGTTTACTGGACCACTTTTATCGCCAGCACGGCTCACGCATGCGCGCGGCAAGCGACGCCGAACTGTGGGTAGCAAGGGCCCCAGGCATCATTGCCGGGCTGAGCCTGAGTGCGGTGGGTGAGGGTTTCTGGCTGACCGGCCTGTTCGTCGACCCACAGCAGCGCAGTCAGGGGGTGGCAGCACGGTTGGTGGAGGCGGCGCTGGTACAGGCTCGCAGGCCTGTCTGGCTGTTCTGCCATCCCGACCTTGTCCCCTTCTATCAGCGCCTGGGTTTCGACCTGGCTCAACAACTGCCAGAAGCCTTGGCCGGCCGCCTGCAACGCTACCAGCGCAGCAAATGCCTTGTCGCCTTGCAGCGGGGTCAGTCGTCGCTGACCTCAAGCCCAGGGAACAGCACCTCGGTGTAACCAAACTTGGCAAAGTCCTGGATACGCGAGGGGTACAGTCGGCCAATCAAGTGGTCGCACTCGTGCTGCACGACCCGCGCATGGAAGCCGTCGGCAAAGCGGTTGATCGGGTTGCCCTGGGGGTCGATGCCTTCGTAGCAGATATGCTTGAAGCGCGGCACCACGCCACGCAGGCCGGGCACCGAGAGGCAACCTTCCCAACCGTCCTCGACCTCGCTGGAGGTCGGGGTGATGACCGGGTTCAGCAAAATGGTCTGCGGCACCGCCTCGGCATCGGGGTAACGCTCGCTGCGCTCGAAGCCGAAAATCACCAGTTGCAGGTCGATGCCGATCTGCGGCGCGGCCAGGCCCACACCGCCCACATGGCGCATGGTTTCGAACATGTCGTCGATCAGTTGCTGCAGTTCGGCAGTGCCGAGCATGTGCTCAGGCACTGGCGGGGCGATGCGCAGCAGGCGTTCATCGCCCATCTTGAGAATGTCACGGATCATCGGGGGTTCGGCTCGACGGTATGAGGCTCGCTCGGGTTCGGGTGCTCGTGGCCCAGTACCGTCAAGGTTTCCTTGGGCTTTTCCCCGTCGAAGTCTTTTTCGCCCGGGTTCTTGCCTTCGGCTGACATGTGCTCGATCACCGCATTCATTTCGGCGCCGAGCAGCAGCACGGCGGCCGAGATATAGAAATACAGCAACAGCACGATGATTGCACCAATGCTGCCGTACATGGCGTTGTAGTCGGCAAAGGTCTTCACGTAATAGGCAAAGCCCAGTGAGGCCACGATCCACACCACCACCGCCAGCACCGAGCCTGGGGTGATGAAGCGAAACTTCTGTTTCACGTCGGGCATCACGTAGTAGATCAGCGCCACCGCCACCATCAACAGGATGATGATCACCGGCCAGCGCAGGATGGTCCACAGGGTGACGATGAACTCCTGCATACCGATCTGGGCAGCGATCCACTCCATCACCTGAGGGCCCAGCACCATCAGTGCCGCGGCCGCCAGCAGCATACCGGCCAGGCCCACGGTGTAGAAAATGGACAGCGGGATGCGCTTCCACACCGGGCGGCCTTCAGGCACGTCGTAGGCGGCGTTCATGGCGCTCATCATCAAGCGCACGCCGGCAGAGGCAGTCCACAAGGCAATCACGATACCTACCGACAACAGCCCGCCCTTGGACTGCTGCAGCTGGTCGATTACCGGGTTGACCTGCTCCAGCGCCTGGGGCGGTAACACCAGTTCCGACTGCAAGCGCAGCCAGGAGAAGAAGTCCGGCAAGTGCAGAAAGCCGATCAGGGCAATCAGAAACAACAGGAAGGGGAACAGCGAGAACAGCGCCTGATACGCCAGCGCTGAGGCATAGGTGGACATCTCGTCGTCGAGGAATTCCTTGACGGTGCGTACCAGCACGCGGTGCAGGGGCAGGCCGCGCAGGTCGGGGAAAATCATAGCGTCTCCTTTCGCCGCTTGATCATTACAACAGGCAAGTCTAATAGACCCTGTCGTTGCTGTGCTGCTCCCGGCCATGATTGAAGAATTTGCTTACGACAGTGCCGCCCCCTTTGCGGGCTTGCCCGCGAAGGGGGCGGCACAAACCACCTCGAATCAAGGCTTTTTCACCGCATCCTTCACATTGCCCTTGATTTGCTGCGCCTCGCCTTTGAGTTCCTGTGCCTTGCCCTCGGCCCGCAGCTTGTCGTTGTCGGTCACCTTGCCGACTCCCTGCTTCACGTTGCCGATCGCTTCGTTGGCCAGGCCTTTCGCTTTGTCTTTGGTACCGCTCATGGCAAAACTCCTGCAAATGGAGACACGTGGACCGTGTCGACAGTAGGTGGACCCAACGCCTTCATCAGGAGTTTCAACGAATTTTCCTTCCATAAGCCGAGCGGTAAATCTGCGGGCGAATACCGCACCCAATCGCCACCGCGCCCCTGCGCAGTCAGTACGGCTGCCCTAGAATCCCCGCAAACGTCCGCCCGAAGCAGGCGGACACTCGATAAGAACAATGTTTTCGGATACCCACACCCATGCGTTTGATGCCTGCGCTGGTGGCCTTGCTGCCACTGCTCCCCTTGCCCACCCTGGCCGCCGCACCGGCCAGCCCCGAAACCCTGCGTGTCGAGCGTTATGCCGACGACGGCCAACCCGGCTCGCTGCGCTGGGCCATCGAAACCAGCAACCAGAACCCAGGTCACTACCGCATCGATATTGCGGCCGTGGGCAAGCCGCCCTATGTCATCCGCCCCAGCCGCGCACTGCCGGAAATCAAAGGCCCGGTACGTATCACCGGCCTGCCCTGGGCACAAAACGGCCAATACATCGCCATCGACGGCTCGGCCTACATCAAGGACCAGGGCGTACACACCTGCCCCGGCGCCCTGCCCGGCCAGTTCGGCACCAACGTGCGCACCACCACCAACCCCGGGCTGGTGCTGCGTGACACCCAGGGCGTGCACCTGAGCGGCCTGGAAGTGCGCAATTTCTGCATCGGCATCCTGGTCAACCGCGCAAGCTACAACGTGATCGAAGACAACCGCATCGTCGCCAACAAGGGCGGCGCGGGCATCATGCTGACCGGCGACGACGGCGCCGGTAACCCCACCGCCACCACCACGAACAACAACAAGGTGCTGCGCAACCAGCTGATCGACAACGGCGACGGCCTGGAGCTGACCCGCGGTGCGGCGTTCAACCTGGTGGCCGACAACCTGTTCCGCTCCACCGCAGCCAACCCTGAGCCCTCCCAAGGCATCGAGATTCTGCTGGGCAACGACAACAGCGTGGTGCGCAACCGGTTCGAAAACTACTCCGACGGCCTGCAGATCAACTGGGGCAAGCGCAATTACCTGGCGGCCAATACCTTCAGCGGTAACTCGATCGGTGTCAGCGTCACCGGCGAGGGCAACATCCTCGACGGCAATCTGATCCACGGCAACCGCATCGGCGTGGCCCTGCGCCCGGAGCCGGACATTACCGCCACGCGCCTGAGCGCCAACCGCATCTGGGGTAACAGCCAGGACATCCGCCGCTGCGAGGCCGGCGGGTCATGCGTGCCCGACCAGCGCACCGGCGCCATCGTGTTTGGCGTGCCGGCCCAGGCGCATGCGCTGTATGTGGGGTCGCGTGGGGTGGGGGCCGACCTTGCCAAGCAAGACCAGGCGATCATCTGCGATGCCAAGGGCGAGCCCAAGCCTTGCCAGCCGCTACCCAACCATAACCAGCAGGCACCACGGCTGTTAGCGCTGGAAGGCAATGTGTTGCGTGGAGAAGTGCAGGGGCCGGCGTCGAGCCTGCTGCGGGTGGAGTTCTTTGGCAATGCCGAGGCCGATGGCACCGAGGCGCAGCAGTACCTTGGGGACGTGCTGGTGAACAGCGACCCGCAGGGCGAGGCGCGGTTTGCGCAGGTGTTGGAGAATATGGGCGAGTTGCGCAGCTTTACTGCGACGGTGACCACTGCCGATGGGGCAACGTCTGAATTGAGCCCGCCGGTTCGCCGGTGAAGTACCGGCCCTTTCGCAGGCTTGCCCGCGAAAGGGCCCGCATACGCACCGCACGTTACAAGCCTTGCCCCGCCCGGTGCCACCCCTCACAATGCAGGCCTTCATAGCGTCAACCCGCAGGAACCTGCATGAAACTCGACAAACCCGCCGCCATTGCCCGGCGCAACGAAGCACTGGCCCGGCCGGTGCTGACCAGCAGCAATACCCTGTTCGCCATCCTCGACCGCAAGCGCAACCTGTGGTGGTTCGAAGTGCCGGTGGCGCTGCTGCGCAAGGGCCAGCCCGACTGGGTCAACCTGCTACTGCACAACCCGGAAAGCGATGAGCTGCAGCACCTGAAGGTGCCTACCAACTTCCTCAAAGCTCACCAGGAGCAAATGGAAGTGCGCAACCCCGGCAAGCGCCGCTCGACCATCAGCCTGGCCCTCAGCGCCGACCGCGACTCGCTGCTGCGCGACACCCGTCCCGGTGGCGAGCAGCTGGACTTCCGTACCTTCGTGCAGGCCTGATCAGGCCTTTTCGATCCGATCGTCATGGATGACGATCAGGCCCTGCTTGAACAACCCGCCAATGGCCTTCTTGAAGTTGCCCTTACTGACGTTGAACAGCTTGCTGATCAACGCAGGATCGCTCTTGTCACACACACCCAACACCCCGCCTTCGGCCTCCAGGCGCGCCATGATCTGCTCTTGCAGGGTGTCTGCCAGGGCCGCGCCGACCGGCTGCAGGCTCAGCGAGATCTTGCCGTCCGGGCGCACTTCCTTGATGAAGCCCTTCTCGTGCATGCCCGAGCGCAGGAACTTGAACACCTCGTTCTTGTGGATCAAACCCCAGTGGCGGTTGTTGATGATGGCCTTGAAGCCCATCGGCGTTTCGCCGGCCACCAGCAACTCGACCGGCTGGCCAACCTTGTAGTCGGCCGGGGTAACGTCGAGGTAGCGGTCCAGACGCGAGGTGGCGGTGATGCGGCGGGTGCGCTTGTCGAGGTACACGTGCACCACGCAGTAATCGCCGATCTTCAGCGGCCGTGCCTCTTCCGAGTACGGCATCAGCAGGTCCTTGGACAGGCCCCAGTCAAGGAAGATACCGGCACCGTTGATGTCCTTGACCTTGAGGCTGGCGAACTCGCCCACCTGCACCTTGGGCTTCTCGGTGGTGGCGATCAGCTGGTCTTCGCTGTCCAGGTAGATGAACACGTTCAGCCAGTCATCGACCTCGGTCTCGGCGTTTTTCGGGATATAGCGCCCGGGCAGCAGGATCTCGCCATCGGCGCCGCCGTCCAGGTACAGACCGAAGTCCACGTGTTTCACGATTTGCAAACTGTTGTAACGCCCAAGCAGAGCCATTTCCGATGATCCTCAAGACAAGGGGGCTATTTTCCGGATAGACATGGGGTGGTGTCAAAGCTTCCGGACGGTTGCCCCTTTGCGCTTGAGCTTTTGGGGCGCTGGATCAGAAATCGTAGCGCAGGTTCAACATGGCGTTACGCGGTGCACCGTAGTGCCCGTAGTTGCCAGCAAAGCCCGCATAGTACTTTTCGTCGAACAGGTTGTTGATATTGAGGGTGGTGCTGAGGTGATCGGTGACTTGGTAGCGTGCCATCAGGCTGGCCACATAGTAGTCATCCTGTTTAGCCCGAGTCTGGTAGCGGCTAAAGTACAGTGACGTACCCGAGTTCCAGTTGACGCCACCGCCGACGGTGAGCTTGTCCCATTCGCCAGGCAGGCGGTAGGTAGTCCAGAAACGCAACGTGTCTGTGGGCAACTGGGTCAGCTGGCGGTTGCCATCGGAGTCTTCGGTACGGGTCCAGCTGTAGCTGGATTGTACGCTCCAGCCTGGCAGTACCTCGCCGGAAAGCTCCAGGTCGACACCTTTGGTTTCGGCACCACTGACAGCTTTATAGGCGATGTCGCTGGTACCTGGAATCGTCTCGCCCGTGGCAACACCCAGATTGTCACGCTTGATGTAGTAGATCGCGGCGTTGGCATTGAGGCGGCGGTCGAAGAACTCACCCTTCCAACCGGCCTCGTAGTTGGTGCCTTCCACGGGATCCAGTGGTTTGTTGTCGATGTCCCGGTTCGATTGCGGTTTGAAAATGTCGGTGTAGCTGACATAAACCGATTGCTCAGGCGTCACGTCGTAGACGATGCCGGCATAGGGTGTGACCACGCCACGTTCGCGCATTCCATACACGGTAGGGTCCCGTTCGGGGATGGCATTGAGCACCTTAGAGTAATAGTTGTATTCGTAGTTGCTGCCGCGCGCCCCCAGGATCACGTGGAGATCATCGGTGAAGTTGAGGCGTGTTGCCGCAAAGTAACCGCTTTGCCGTGAGTTGATGTTGAAGTCCAGCAGTGGCGTGTAGCTGGCCGGTTTCGGCAGTTCGTTATCCCACGTATCGAAATCGAAACCTTGGGTGCCGCCGGTGTAGGAAAAGTGCGTGTTGTCATATTGCTGGTAGTTGTAGCCGATTATCAGCTCGTGGGTCTGTCCAAACGCTTGAAATGGCCCTTGCAGGGTCACGTCCACCCCTTTTTGGGTCTGGTCAGCCCACGATTTCCCTCGCTCAGCGTTAGCACGGTTGGTTGCCGGGTCCAGGCTAGAGGTCAGGCTGTTGGTTGCGTAGTAGGCTACGCCGACGTCCCGGTCTACGTCCATGTAGTTTGCGGCCACTTTCAACTGCCAATCGTTGGCAAGCTGCTGTTCGACATTGATGGTGTAGTTGAAGGTTTCATAGTCATCGTAGGCCCAGCGTGCCCCGGCGCTGGTCGAGCGCGAGAAGTTGGTTTGCTGGCCATTGTTGTACATCAAGGGTACGCCAGGGGCGCCAGTGGCCTTGTAGGTCTGATAGTCGACGCCGAAACGCACCAAGGTGGTATCGGTAACATCGGCTTCGATGACGCCATAGGCAATGTTCTTATCCTGGCTGTACCAGTCCATGAAGGTGTTGTTGTCCTGCTTGGCAGCCACGAAGCGGCCACGCAGCTTGCCGCTGTCGATCAGCGGACCGGAGACGTCTGCTTCGAGGCGGTTGTAGTCCCAAGAGCCGATTGTGCCTTGCACGTAGGATTGAAAATACGCAGTCGGGCGCTTGTGAATGACGTTGACTACGCCGCTGGGGTCGCCTGCACCGGTCATCAGGCCGGTAGCACCACGCACAATTTCCACGTGGTCGTACAGGGCCATGTCCAACAAGGTGCCAGGCATGGTGCGTGTCTGGTTTTCCTGCGTCGTGGTCACCCCATCAATCTGGTAAGTATTGATCTGGCTGCCGCGTGAATAGATATTGAAGCGCTCGCCGCCGTCCTGGGACATGGTAATTCCGGGGGCCTGTGTCAGCACTTCGCTCATGGTATGCAGTTGCTGGTCATCCATGCGCTGGCGGGTAATGACGCTAATCGTCTGCGGTGTCTCTCGAATCGACAGGTTCATCTTGGTCGCCGTATTGGTCGACCCGGTCGTATAAGACCCCG
>NZ_BCBI01000050.1:0-47538 GCF_001320565.1 Pseudomonas sp. NBRC 111132 | reverse complement strand
TAATCATCTCATCGCCAACGCATACGGCGTTCGGCAGCCAACACACTCTCACTCACTACTGGAAGCTCAGACATGAAAACCATAGGCATTGAAAACTCGAAGTCCAGCGTACAGGCCCACTTAACGCTTGGAACCAAAACTATGGGGCTAGGTATCTATGGCGCGTACTTGGCTCTCGCTATTATTTACTTCTGGTTCGGCGGCATGAAATTTACCCACTACGAGGCCGAGGGCCTGGTTCCACTGGTGAGCAACAGCCCGCTTTTGGGATGGGTGTATAGCATTTTTTCGGTCGACATGTTCTCCAGCCTGCTCGGCATACTAGAGATTTCGATCGGCACTCTGATCGCAGGCCGCATGCTGTCGCCCAAACTATCCGTGGTAGGAGGCGCTCTGTCTGCAGGCCTGTTCTTCACAACCCTTAGCTTTATGTTTTCCACTCCGGGCGTCATTGAGCCTAGTTTAGGGTTTCCGGCGATTTCCGTTGCGCCAGGTCAGTTTCTGCTTAAAGACTTAGGGTTGCTTGCTGTTTCGATATTTGTGGCAGGCCATTCGCTGGTTGAACTGGAAAAACGTAAAATTAATGCATAATTTTTTCAATGGCTTAAGGCAGTAATGCCTTAGGCCTTTTTGCCATCATTTTCCCCCGCCAGATCTTTCAACCAGTCACGAGGGCTCAACCCCGTCTTGCGTCTAAATGCGCGAGACAGCGCCGAAGGACTTTCGTAGCCGACTTGAGCTGCAATCAGCGTAATCGAGCGCCCTTCTCGCATCAGCTTCTGAGCCAGGCTAACTCGCCAACTCAACAAATAATCAGCAGGCGTCTGTCCGATGACACTCTTGAAATGCACGGCATACGCAGCGCGTGACATATTTGACTCACTGGCCAGCTCTGCTATTGACCAGGCATGTTCCGGGGAGTTGTGCATCTGTAAAAGCGATCGGGCAAGCCGCATGTCGGCCAGTCCAGCCATCATTCCGGTGCGCAACTGGTGATGATCGAGCAGGTAACGGAGCAACAGAATGATTAGGAGCTCAAATAAGCGCTCAAGCGCGGCTTCCCTTCCACAATGCACATTTGCCGCCTCGGCAAACATCCACTCCAACGTGTCTGCCAGCATGGGCAGATCATCGAGTGCGAGCACCAAACAGTCCGGTAATGAAGCCGACAAAGGATTATCAATTCCGCCCTCAAACTCCATGGAAGCACACAACAACTTTGCGCCATCGGACTCACCCGCAAACAATTGATGCTTGGCGGGGCGTGGCATAAAAATCAAGCTAGGGCGAGTGAGCTGCAAATCCTTGCGATCGGGACCAAGCAACGTCACGCTGCCGGCCTGAAGCAGATGGATATAACCTCGCCGCTCGGCGCCATCGTAAGATGCAGAGCCGCATAGGTCGCCGTCATAGAACAGATTGGCCCGCACGCCGAACCGCGAGAGCAAATTAGACAAACGATCCATTGGCCGATCCTTGACGAGTCAGAACGCACAGACCATACCATCTGCGTTGTCGTTCAGTGCCTGTAGCGAACATGCCGGCGTAAATCAGCCAACGGATAAAGTGATCACTGAGCAGCTCAGCCTCCCTTTCCAGTTCGGCTGTTAAAAAAACAACACCGTTGTTTGAAAGCACCAGCAAATCAAGTGCTCACTCTTCTATTTTACAGTACCTGGCAACAGCACTTTGCGGTGCAGTCGATCAGATATCCGGAAGGTTGATCGTAAGCTTCAGCCTAGCGCTCTTCGAATTTAATGTCGTCGAGCTTCGGCCCAACCATTCCCCCGACCTACTCTTCCCTCCCCTAGAGACCCTAGCAGTCACTTGAATCGCGGCTGTCTGCGATAAGGTGTTGCTGGTAACTATTGCATCAGCGCCTGAAAACTCCACCTCGGCCGGCAGACTTGAGACCTTAAGTCGTATGGTAGCGAGAGGTACCTTGGAGCCCGATAGCGTCTGTACGAAAACGAACACACTGTCATCCAAAGCGACCTTTTCGAAAATTTCCGGGGAAATGTCCACCCGTACCTTGAGCGGTGTTGGTGGCAAGCCAGCAACATGGTTAATCGTCAAATTGTTGTTTTTTTCATCCGCTGAAAGACCGTTTCTTGCCTTTCCAATGGCCTGTACTAAAGCAGCGTGTGACGGATGGTCGGAACCCATCTCTGCTAATGCGTGATGCCAATATTTTAAAGCATCTTGGTAACGATGCTCTTCAAACGCAGCCAGACCTATGAGACTCAAGCTCTGGAGCTCACCCGGATTTCCATTTAAAGCTTCATCTGTCAGCGCCTTGATTGGCGGAGACCACATTTTGTTGTTAGAGAAATACAATGCTTTAGCCCACTCGCCTAATAACTCCGGTCGGCGACCGGCCAGTGACACCGTTCGTTCGAACATTCTAGCGGCATCGTCGGGCCTCCCTTGAGCCATGTAGTTTTGGGCCAGGTTATAAGCGTTCTCAGCTGACTCCGGTTGGGCGTTAACCGCGCGTTCCAGACGGTCGTTCATTTGCGCGAGTGAACCGGGAGGCTGGGCGAACTCACGAACCAGCTCGACTTTGTCGCTGGCGCCAAAATGCAGGTACAGCGCGAGCCCCAGCGCCGGTATCAAGAAAGCCACGAATACTGGTAGCGGCTTGCCTGTAGTCGAAAAACGTTCGAGGCCAGCTCCTTCGGTGTCCGCCAGCAATTCGCGGTCCGCCTCAGAGCGGGCACTGTTTTTTTGCGCAGGAGACATCACTCCGTCCCCTTGCTGAAGCTGTAGCTCCGCCAGGCGTTCCTGATACAGCGCCACGTAAAAAGCGGTGCGATCTTCTTCGCTTTGGGCACGACGTACAAACAACACAGGGATTAGCACGAAACTGAGGGCAACCAGCAACAGCAGGCCGACCCATAGCCAGAAATCAATCATTAGATTCTTTACCCAATAGGAGGAGGAGCCGTTGACGCTCTTGGTCAGAAAACACCTCAACATCATCGCCATGCCGACCACGATGACGTGCAACGATCAAGTAAATCACCCACACACCGCCCAACAACAAACCGCCAGGCCCAAACCAGAGCAACCAGGTGTGGCTGTTCAGCTCAGGTTTGTAGCGCACGAATTCGCCATAGCGATCGACCATGAAGTCGATGATCTGCTGATTACTCTGACCTTCATCGAGCATGCGAAAGATCTCTTTTCGCAGATCGGCGGCGATGGGGGCATTGGAGTCTGCGATATCCTGGTTCTGACATTTCGGACAACGCAGTTCCCGGGTCAACTCGGTGTACCGGGCGCGTTCGACCTCATCCTTGAACGCGTAAGCATCGATGGCAGCTTGGGCGGCACTAGCGGAACACAACACTAAGAGAGTTCCACATAGAAACCGGCTCATTGCGTGCCCTCCTGCACCAGACCTTGATAAAGATCTGCAAGCTGTTCACGCCACACCGTCTCATCTATAACGCCGACGTGCTTGTAGCGAATGATGCCCTTACTGTCGACCAGGAAGGTTTCCGGCGCGCCGTACACGCCCAGATTCAATCCGAGGCTGCCGGCTTCATCGCGAATATTCAGCTGATAAGGGTCGTGAAAATCCTTCAGCCAGTTCAGAGCATCGAAATTAACGTCTTTGTAATTGACTCCATGAATCACCACCCCCTGCTGGGCCAGTTTGTTCAGCACTGGGTGTTCTGCCCGACAAGCGACGCACCAGGTACCCCAAACGTTTACCAGCGCCGGTTTGCCCAGCAAATCGGCACGGGTCAGGGACCTATTGTCTTGCACGGATTGCAGGGAGAAATTGGGGAACGGCTTGTCAATCAACGCTGAGGGCAACGCCGAGGGATCGAGGTACAACCCTTTACAGAGAAATGCTGCCATGCCAAGAAAAAGCACCAGCGGTTGTTGCCGCTGACCGAAAACTGACCCAGTAGAGGCTGTTCTGCCGACTGAAAACTGACCCAGGTGTTCAACTGCTTCTGCTCAATTTTTGAGCAGGAGAACACAGGGTGATCAGTATGGAAATGATGGGCAAAATTCGCCGGATGTATTTCCGCGACAAGCTGTCGCTGCATGAGATAGCCAAGCGCACCGGGTTGGCGCGCAACACGATTCGCAAGTGGGTCAGAGCACCTGAGGCCAAGCCGCCGGTCTACCAACGCCGCGCGATCTTCAACAAACTCAGCCCTTTTCACGCCACGCTGGAGCAGGCGCTAAAAGCCGATTCGCTGCGGCCCAAGCAACAGCGGCGCAGTGCCAAGGCGCTGTTGGCGCAAATCAAAGCCGAAGGTTATGACGGTGGCTACAGCCAGCTCACCGCGTTTATCCGTGCCTGGCGAGGGGGACAGGGCAAGGCGTCGCAGGCCTTTGTGCCGCTGACCTTTGCTTTTGGCGAGGCGTTTCAGTTTGACTGGAGCGAGGAAGGCTTGCTGGTCGGCGGCATTTACCGGCGTATGCAGGTGGCACATCTGAAGCTGTGTGCCAGCCGTGCGTTCTGGCTGGTGGCGTATCCGAGCCAGGGCCATGAGATGTTATTCGACGCCCATACACGCTCGTTCGGCGCCTTTGGCGGCGTGCCGCGCCGAGGCATCTACGACAACATGAAGACCGCCGTCGACAGGGTCAATAAGGGCAAAGGCCGCACGGTGAATGCGCGTTTTGCGGTGATGTGCGCGCACTACCTGTTCGATCCAGACTTCTGCAACGTCGCCGCTGGTTGGGAAAAGGGCATCGTTGAAAAGAACGTGCAAGACAGCCGCAGGCGCATCTGGCTAGACGCCCAGGACTGCCATTTTCACTCCTTCGAGGAACTCAATGCCTGGCTGGGCCAGCGCTGCCGCGCGCTTTGGAACGAGCTGACGCACCCGCAATACAGCGGGCTCAGTGTGGCCGAGGTGCTGGAGTTGGAGCGCGCCGAACTGATGCCTATGCCCGCGGCCTTCGACGGTTACGTCGAACGGCCTGCGCGGGTTTCCAGTACCTGCCTGGTCAGCGTCGGGCGTAACCGCTACTCGGTGCCTTGTGAGTACGCCGGTAAGTGGGTCAGCAGCCGTTTGTATCCGACCCGCATCGAGGTGGTGGCCGATGATGCGCTGATTGCCAGCCATGCGCGTTTGCTGGATCGCGACCAGGTCAGCTACGACTGGCAGCACTACATCCCGCTGATTGAGCGCAAGCCCGGCGCGCTGCGCAACGGAGCGCCCTTTGCTGATCTGCCAGCGCCGCTGCGTCAGCTCAAGCACGGACTGAAACGTCATGCCGGCGGTGATCGGATCATGGTGCAAGTCTTGGCTGCCGCACCAGTGGCTGGGCTCGATGCCGTGCTGGTAGCCGTTGAGCTGGTACTGGAGAGCGGCAGCCTGAGCGCCGAACACATCCTCAATGTCGTGGCACGGCTGACAGCATCCGAACCGCCGCCCAGCGTCGAAACCCACTTGTCGCTCAAGGAAGCCCCCGTCGCCAACACGGCGCGCTACGACCGCCTGCGTGGCCAGACCGAGGAGATCGGTCATGCGTGATTTGATGGCGGAACTCAAGGAACTGCGCCTGCACGGCATGGCCACTGCCTGGGCGGAGTTAACTGTGCAGGGTGAGTCGAACACAGCCTCGTCCAAGTGGTTGCTTGAACACCTGCTGGAACAGGAGCACACGGATCGTGCCATGCGCTCGGTGAGCCACCAGATGAACATGGCCAAGCTGCCGATGCACCGCGATCTGGCCGGCTTCGACTTCAGCGCCTCCAGCGCCGACGCTCGCTTGATCAGCGAGCTGGCCAATCTGAGCTTTACCGACACCGCGCAGAACGTGGTGCTGATCGGCGGCCCAGGCACCGGCAAAACCCACCTGGCCACCGCACTGGCCGTGTCCGGCATCACCCGGCATGGCAAGCGCGTGCGCTTCTACTCCACGGTCGATCTGGTCAATCTGCTGGAGCGCGAAAAACACGACGGCAAAGCCGGGCGGATCGCTCAGGCACTGCTGCGCATGGATCTGGTCATCCTCGACGAGCTGGGGTATCTGCCCTTCAGTCAGGCCGGTGGCGCGCTGTTATTTCACCTGCTGTCCAAACTGTACGAGCACACCAGCGTGGTGATCACCACCAACCTGAGCTTCGCCGAATGGTCGAGCGTGTTCGGCGACGCCAAGATGACCACCGCCCTGCTGGATCGGCTGACCCACCACTGCCACATCGTCGAAACCGGTAACGAGTCCTATCGCCTGCAACACAGCAGCTTGGCGGCCCAGGCCAAGATCAAATCACGGGAGCGAAAGCGTAAGGGCGGCCAGGAACCGGAGGACGATGAGCCGTTCTGATTTCATGGCGACGACGGCCTGCTACATGGCTGCGTGTGGCAGGTCTTAAACAACTGAACTGGGCTAGCGAAGGAGTGGGGGCAACAGCAGCTGCGCTGGTAGACTTATCCACAGTTGCTGGTAACAAAATCAGCAATCCGCCCTGGGTCAAATTTCAATCGGCAGGGTGGGTCAATTTTCCATCAGCGCCAACACCGGTAGTCCTCCGATTTCGTTCGCCCAGCCGTCGCCGCAACCCCCTCAGCACCTTGCGGGCTTCTTTCCGGATTCCGTCCGGCCATGGCAGGCAGGCCTCCCATGTCGGGAGCTTCTGCGTCATCGTGGGTTGTCGAGATCAGCTGTCCTACTCTCGGTATTAATCGTTCAGGCCTTCAGTCTCGCGATCTACTATGCCCTCTGCTGACTTCTGCACAATCATTCCTGCACCTCGCGGTGCCGGTAGCCCTGACGGGCAACCGTGCAGATCTCCCCGGGTATTGCGCACCCACTTTCACACTTATACCTGTCGGATCTACGTCATGGCGTTCTGTGCAAGTATTGGGCTTCGCAGATCTCGGACTGCTTACCCCGCCATGCCGCCTCGTATCCGCTTCCTGTTCGTCAGGCCAGCGATTTGCCTCGGGCTTCCTTCAGACTCGCAGTCGCCCGCGAAACCCTTGCCTCTAGCTAGCACTTCCCCTTGCCGGGTGTGCAGGGGACTTTCACCCCTTAGTGGATGCGCCCTGCCGGGCGCACCGAAAAAAAACCCGGCAAATGCCGGGCTATGGGGTTACCTGCTCACGCTTGCGGCGTCAGCAGTAGCTCAAGGTGTTGACGATCACTTGCGACCATCGAATCGACGCCCCGCAAAATAGCAGCAGAGAGCGCCTTTCCAGCGATTTGCTGCGAGTTTGCGTTACCGTTGAGCTGCTCTTGAGAGCAGCACTCAGAGGCCTGGAGAATTGACCGGAGATTGCCTAAGGAGAGCCGACCGACTATGGCATCCAACACGATGGCAACAGGAGAGCCACACACCTGAGTCGCTTTAGCTACAGCGCTCGCTGTGTAAGGTGCAGGATCAACGGTGAGGCCCTGGGCAGCGGCCAAAATCTCATTCAACTGATCAGTGACCAGGTGCAAGAGCTCGTTGTAGCTATCCCCATCGGGAGGCAATTCCTTGTCGTTGAGGTCTCGGGCATGCGCGTTGACGGCGCTGAGAAGCTTGACCACAGCTTGCAGGGAGATTTTTGGATCGTTCAGGCTCATGAGAGGCACCAGGTAGTTGGTTGTTTAACTGACCTCAGGAGATGCTGCACACAGCCCTACAAACCCCTTTCTACATGCCTGTGGGACATCTCCTTGCATCATGAAAAGCCTTTCAAGGAGAGACCCTATGCAATTCCAACAAGCCTTCGAGCAAATGCGTGCCATCGTTGAGGCTGATGACTGCCTTCTGCGGGGATACAAACAAGACTTTTACCAGTTTGACCTGCTCCATCTCACCAAAACTGGGACGGTCGGCGGTCGATACGTTTGGGTCATCCGCGAAAACGGCACACACCTGGCTTCACTCGGCCTGCATTCCAAGCTCACTGAGTTTGTGGAATGCGCGCTCGACATGAAGGAGGCACTGCAGGTTTTCGAAATCACCCTGCTGAAGGATGGCGCTGCGACGATTAAACCTATCTCCGTGGAGATGGGGCGTGACCTGTTACGGCACCAGCAATACAAGTTCGAGGGACGGCACATCAAACGAGGCGGCCGCCTCGTTGCGCTGGTTGACATCGAGGTGTTGTACAACCGAGGCCAATACGGCGGTACCGTCAGCTTCTCCTTCGAATCAACACCGAGCAGGGATGAAGAGACTGACTTCAAGCAAATCGCCCTGTGCCTTTTCCAACAGAGAGCGCAAAGCTTGTTTGCCTGTATGGACAACGTGACTTTCCAGACGCGCAATCTTGCTGCATGAGGTACCAACGCAATACCCCACCGCTGGCCACCTAGGTCAGCGGTTTTTTTTGGCCGAAAAAAAACCGGCCTCAAGGGCCGGTCGGTAGCGTTTCCTTCAGCGTGCAGCGAGCATTGCCATACGGCTCCGCTCCTCGCGTTCAAGCAATTGCTGGCAGTTGTACGGCTCAACCACCTGGACGCCGCCCAGGTCATCGAGGTGCACCAGGTAATTTAAGTAATCATCACCAGGATTCGACCATAGGTGCCTCAGCCGCTCGTGGTTGAGCACATGTGCCTTGAACTCCTCTCGACTCAATTCCCCACGGCCGAGGGCGACCTGCAGTTTCGAGTACGCCAGGTAGTCTGGGCGCCAGCTTAAAGGGATAGCGCAAAGCGCGTGATGTACGCCATCCGAATCGGGCCATACCGGGGGAATGGTCGTCAGTTGTGCCATGGTTAGGCCCGCCTCTTCTGCCGGTGCAGCGATGGGCGAGAGTTCGAGCCCTGTAACATCGAACCAAGCATGGCCGGTCGCCGAATAAGCAACCGCGCTGATCGGTGACGTTGGTGCGCAACCATAGACCAGCCAGCTCTGGCAGCCAGCCCACTGACGGATGAATCTCACCATCAGGGAGCCGTCGACAAGAGGCTTCCGCCAGATGCAAGCGCGCAGGTGGTAATCGATATTGTAGGGCGCCAGGTCCGCAGGTAGATCAGTGTCGACAACAGCATCGAACACCTCAAACCCACCGGCGCCGATTCGCGCCAGGTAACTGGCTCCCTCGGCGATTTCAAAGGCAGGGTCAAAGTGCAGCACGCCGGCAAGTGCCGTCTCCCCTCCTCCGGTTAGGCGAAACACAATGCGGCCGTGAGGCTTGTAGCTGTGGTTGAACTGTACGGTGGTGGTCATCTGTATACCCTCTTCTTGGTCTGAGGGAATGCTTTGCAGGACCCAATAAAAAACCCACCGCGAACGGTGGGTCAGGTGTAGCGTTCAAGAACTGAGCAGGTAGTCCCCGGCGATGACAGCGTTGGTAGACAGGCCCTGTGAAGGGATTTCGACACGCTTGGTGCCGTCATCGATCAGCTCAACGAGCGTGGCGGCAAGTTTGCGCACGATGACATTGTCGACCGTTTTGACAGGCACCGAATGGCCCTTGTCCTGGAGCAGGAGCTTGTAGCCCGTATCGTCGGCGTTGTGGGTGATCACCAGAAAGCCATGCAGCTTACTCGTGTTTACATTCACCTGCAGCGCCGGGCGGCGGGCAAGCCGAGAATCATCGTCGCAGTCACGCAACAGGATGAAATCGGGGTTTGCACCGGCATCAAGCAGCATTTGCCAGATGGTGCGATCGTTGTCCGGGACGAGAAGGACCTCCACCAGCTCGATCAAGCGCAAGAGACGTCGCGAGCGAATCGACTCACGGTCAATAGGGAGCTTCGACTGGTTGAAATCGTCAATGGTGTCCAACTGTGCTACGGCATTTACGGTTTGGGTGTGCATTGCATGACTCTCCTGAAAGGTAAGCCAGGTGTTGCGAAGACCTGGTACCGCAGGAATGCGTCACACGACTGTGGAAAGCTGCCGGCTGGAGATGACCGCAGGCGGAGATCATTTTCACGACAGTTTGAATTTTTTTCAGGCTTTCTGAACCCGGCACAGGTATGATGCGCCAGCTTGCGTGTGGACCTGCATTTCAAGAGGCCCTTTTGGTGATATGTCCTCTGCTCGGTTACCGAGAATCTCGATGTTCCGAGGATGAGATACACCTTTCGACACGGTGTTTAGACCGTGCCGGCTTGCTGCATTCGAAGGGCCACCAGGGCCTCTTCTGGAATGCACCACGTGCGTTCTGAAAGCGCTGAAGTGCCGGTTAGGCGTTGGAAGATTGGCCTTCCTGAAACGGAGGTCAACGATTATGAAGCGTATGCTGAATTTTCTGAGCCACGTCTGGACTCTCTACCGGCTTTTGTCGGCTGTGTGGGGATTCATGCGTGACCACTGTGATGCGGTCTAAACGCCCGTCCAGTGTTGAGATGTAAAAAGGCCACCCGAGCGTAAAGCAGAGGTGGCCTTTCTGTTTCCACGGATGCATCCCAGTAAGGCTGGCCGGGTACGATTTACGAAGGTACGTACCAGCGACGTTCAATGTTCAGCTGATGCTCACGCTCGTAGGCACTCACGGTTCTAGCATGCTCATGTCGGCCGCCGTCGTACTGGTCTGGATCGCTGTTCAAGAGCTCGTCGAGCATACCCTTGACCCTGAGAGCGTGAGCTGCGCGCTTGGCCTTGATCGCCTTGCACACGTCCATGAAGTCGGGATCGCCTTCACCATGGCGACGGTAGGATGCCGACATCATTTGGAAGATCACCATGTGCCGGTCATCCAGATTACGCAGGCCACTAGCGTCCAGTGGGAAGGCAGCGCCGGCATACATGGACATCGCGAACGACTGCAGAAAAACCGCAGCCGCATAGTCGCTGTCGACCAGCACTGAGCGGAAGGTGGCGAAAGGTGATTCGGTCATCTGTAAACGTCCTGAAGGGTGTGGGATCGCCGATTACCAACCGGCGTAGTGCGACACCAGGTGGCCCCAGTCAGCGAGAGCCGAGTTGTCGCGCAGAATGGTCAGAGCCTCGGCGGCGTGGATCTTCGTTGGGCAACCGCCGGTGAGGAACAGCTTGTCCTTACCCTGGTTGTACAGGTGCATAACTGTCAAAGTCATAACCTGCTGGAGGGGACTCATTGCCCGGTACGCCTTGCGCATGGCGGTGAGCTTTTCCGGGATCTCCGCGTGGCCCCTCGCCCAATCACAGCCCTGAGGGCGGAGGCTGTAATGATCGCCAACAGCCTGGAACGGCTTGTTGTGGCGTTCAAAGCACCCATGCAGCTGGTATTTATCAACGATAGCCCAGACCGCGTCGCCGAAAATGCGTGCTCGATCATCTGACCCCTTGAACGAAGGCAGCTCAGCCCCGCACACGATCGCCAGGGCAGCATATTCCGCATAGTCCAGGCTCGGGATCTTGTCGACCAGGTCCACCAACGTATATCCAGGAAAGCGCCCGGCTGCGAAGGTAGGGTTGACCGCAGCATATGCTGCGAGGGCTGCGGGCTTCTGCGAGTGGTGGATATAGCCGTGACTGGCCGTTCCCACATCACTCAGCGACCACGTGCTCAGTGCACCTTGGTGGACGCCGAAGGCGGTCAACAGCTCTGTGGCTTTCACGTGATAGTGGGCTGCATCAAACATCGTTCGTCCT
Source organism: Pseudomonas sp. NBRC 111132 (assembly GCF_001320565.1). Taxonomy (NCBI): domain Bacteria; kingdom Pseudomonadati; phylum Pseudomonadota; class Gammaproteobacteria; order Pseudomonadales; family Pseudomonadaceae; genus Pseudomonas; species Pseudomonas sp. NBRC 111132. Next base: position 36,041 of record NZ_BCBI01000050.1, on the reverse strand, counting down.
CTGAAACAGTTGATTGCAAAGCTTGTGGTGGATGGGGTTCTGCACCGCCAGATCTGCGGCTATGCATTCATCTGCCAGGTTCGGCCTCGCTTCATCACTGCAACCCTAGAGCGTCGGTGTGGGCTTCGCAACCCCTAGCAATATGGCCGAACAAGGCTAAATCGCAGGCACAAAAAAAGCCGCCTGAGAATGGGCGGCTTTCTTAGGCTAAATGAGCTGAGAGGCTCATCTGGCATGCGCGTACTGAAACGGTCGAACCTCAAAATAATATCCGAATTGCAATCCAGTGAGCAACCTGACCTGCCCCACCTTTTCACTAATGAAAAACCCGACCACTAGGGTCGGGTCTGTGCTGCGTTTGGAGATGATCCAGCCTAAGCCGGCAGATACTTGACCTCGGTCTCGGACCTCACCAGCTCTTGGATCACTGGGCACGTGGAAAGGCCGGTATTGACCATGTATTTCGCTGCACTCAACAGATAACGATTTCGCTCTGCCAAGTACTCGCAAGGCTCAAGACCGTTGGCTCCATGGCATTCGGAGAGGAAGCATTGGTAGAACACGACCTCACGCATGTCAGGGACAGATTTGAACTTCGGTTTCACACCTACGACACGTGCTAGGTGGAATCCTGTTGGGATCACCGAAGCCCCGTGGGCAGCAGTAAGGGTTTGCAGCATGGTGGCCCCCTGGGCATTGTCTGTGATTGCGATCAAGCTTCTGAACAGGTATCTAAGCGGCTACATAGGGCACGCCAGTAACGGGCATCCTGCATCGACTCCCTCCTCATACGGCGGTATTCGGGCCTATAGCGGTGCGGTTCTGTGCGAGCGGAGAGCGAGTTTTCCTTTGCCATTCGTAGACAGAAATTCAACTTGAACAGGGCATGTGCTTTCGGTCGGGATGACTGCTGCGTTCTTGCGGTGATCATTGGGGTTGCTCCTGTGATTTTTGACCTAGTGCGTGGAGATGGCGCACATCGATCACCACGCAAGCAGCTTGGCCGCGGGCAAAAAAAGCCCGACTAGGTCGTGCGTGGGTATAGCGTTAAGCGGTCTGGTAGAACAGTTCCGCCGGGTAGACGAAGACCTGAAGTTTTCCCTGCAGACATGACAGCTCATACACGTGCTTCGCTGGTGTCCGGCCGGGGCCTGGCAGATGGCGTTTTCCGACTTCAGACCAGCCCAAGCGTTTCAGTTCAGCAACCTTCTGCTCTTGGTAAGGCGACATTTTTTGATCCCCCTTCGCGGTCACAGTCGACCAGCTGGTTTCGTCTCACCAAAAATCCCGAACTCAACAAGGGTGCTGAATGCGATTTCGAGGGCCGGCTTTTGGTGGGCGAGCTCCAATGCTCTCTCACCAGCAGCTTTCGCTTTCTCCGCCTGCCAATCACACAGGAAGTCGGAGAACCGACGGTATCTGTGAAAGTCGATAAACCGATCGAAGCAGACCTCTTCTGAGGCTGCCAGGGCGGTCATCGCCGTGAGCAGATTCCCAAATGCAGGGAGTTCACTACGTTTCAAAGTGCCCGCAGCTACGAGCTTGTCGACCGTGGTGTCGAAGCGTTGCTGGTGTTCTTCAAGTCTGCCGCTCACGATCCGGAGCGCGTGATCCTGCGCGACAAACTGATTCCGCCCATCACGGTGATAGCGCGGATCGAACTCAGCGAAGCTGGTGTGCTTCAGTGAAAGCCCAGAGGTGGCACCCTCACGGTCTGTTTCGATGTTCAGGCGGTCAACGAATGGGGTCGACCACCGGATGCCGGTCAGCCCCTGGCGACCAGCCTGGACCATCACCATCATTCCATCAGTCAGTTCAAGTGTTGCGAGCATGAGTGTGTCCCCTTAGAACGTTGATCAAGTCCAAGGGGATGAGTCACATGAACCGCGAAACTCACCAATTTTGTCGGATCGGGCACAGCGCCCGGGGCACCATAAAAAAACCCGGCACATGGCCGGGTTGGGTGTAGCGTTAGGATACGGAGGGCCTGGGACAAATGCGCTGGGGCCCGGGCGAAAAAACCCGGTCTATTGACCGGGTCATGTGCAGCGTTTGACGCGAGCATCATGCTGGCGCTAAAGGCTGAAGTACAGCAGTCATGCCGACTCCGTGACTTCGTCATCGGAGTGGCAAGCCGAGAGATCGATCTCTACTGGCTTTTGATCGGATTTTGCGGTCACCACGAAGGTGCACGCGCTGTCCTGCTCACCGGCGGCAATGTGGCTGCGGAAATACCGGTCCGCGACAGCCTGGGCTGCCGCATGGTGATCCCCCTCAACCTCAACATCAGCACTCCAAGTAACGAGATACTGTCGTTCCCCATCAACTTCAACCTCTTCGGTGCCTCCAGCCAAGCGGAAGTGGCTTTCCAGTTCGGCGATCGGCTGGCGTGCGCTAACAACCTCGACGTCGGTGTTTCTGACGAATCCCGAAAACCAGAAGCTGGTCGAGTCCACATTCAGGCAGCAGGCCTTCAGTAGCACATCGTTTTCAGCTTCAATTTCCTCCGCCTCCTCCGTGCCCGGGGCGTACTGATGGAATGACGCAGTGCTGTCGAACGTTTCGACCTTGTGCAGCCCATTCTCTCTGACTAGGCGAGCCAGGTTCATGATGCCCTGTGCTGCAGCCAAATCGATGTTGAAGGAAGCATAATCCGGTGTGCCTTCTGCGCCATTGGTGGCACGGGTTTCGACGGTGTAGCTCTTGGTGGTTACGGACGAATGCATAGCGGTACCCTCAGGTGTTGGTCTAGTAAAGCGAGATGCGTCACAGCCAACATGAATCGGCGCTACGGACTGAAGCCCATATCTTCGGCCGCTTGAATGACGCCCAAAAGAAAACCCCGTCTCAAGGACGGGGTTTGATGGGGTTAACGGCGGTGAAAGCAGATGCTCTTCAATGCCCTGTCGACCAGGTCACCTTCGTAACTCAAGATGACCTCCACATTGGCGCACGAGCGCTGGGAAGGTCCCAGAGCACGTGCTGCGATCAGGTAACCATTGAGGTCCACTTGCGATGCAGCACCGAATAGAACCGCATTATCGACCACTGCGCGGAGAACATCCCCGGCACCATCGTCTTCGGTCCAACTGGGTGACACGGTGTTGCGAGCACTGACCTGGTTACCGCATACACGGAAGTGCTCAAAGCGCCCGGGGGCATTTTGAATCGAGACCGAGTCGCAGCCTTCAAAATTACCCACGTAGATGACCGGCCGTGTAGCGCCGTTGATGCGAGCTACGGTGGTCATCTTTGAGGCAGCAACCGATTGAACAGCATCTGAGGCCTCCGAAGCACTTGCCGCATGCGGAAGCGCCTGGAAGGCTAAAGCCGCGGCGATCGAGTACCAGCGTTTCATGAGGCGACCTCAAGTTTCGGAATTGAATTTTGACGTGAACGCATCCGCGTAGGAGAGGTTGCGTGCAAGATCTGCTGCTTGGGTTCCGTGCTGAGCGTATCACCAAGGAGCACTATGATCTCCCCGATTTCGACTCTATGAATGGCACAATTCGCGGCCAGCTGAATTGCAACCATACGTGCGCAGATTGCATCGATGTCGCACGCGTGAAAGAGCCATTGCTGCAGCTCATCAGGCCCTTTCGTCTCAAGTAGGTGGTTTGCTTTTGCCAACAGCATAACCCCACTGCCACATGCCGGATCGGAGTACGCTTTGAGATCACCGGCGCGAGGCGCGTCGATGTCGGTATCGCTCATCCTAACCATCATGCTTGCGAGCGACCAGGGCGTGAAGAACTGCCCCAGCATTTGCTTGCCGCCATGGCTGGCCAGCTCTTCGTAGAGTGGGCCTAAAATGTCCTTGAACGGTTCTTCATTGGCCACCGCCTGATCGTACAGCGTGATGACTCGTCCTATTTTTCCGCGTGCATCATCAGGAATTGGATACCAAGGCTGAAAGCCCCAAAGCTCCATCACTGCCCCGAGGAAAAAACGAAACATCTCCGCCGGTGGATACCGGTGGCCATCACACAATGCTTCTGCCAGTGGCTTGATGGTGGGTGGTACCGCGCGTGCTAGTTTGCTTGCCATGGGTAATCTCCAGAGAGGTTAGTCGTATGGATTGGGATGCATCACAGCGACCTACAACTCCGGCCGGCGCCCGGGCATAAAAAAACCGCTCCGGTGAGGGAGCGGTTGCGTAGCGTTAGTCAGCGGACTCTTCCGGATCAGCAACGTCCGGAATGGAATCTCGCGGCACCCATGTCCAGGTTGCGACAAATGCGCCATCTTCACACAGCGTTACCTGGGCATCTTCATTGACCTGCAGATCATCATTGGCGATGTTGTCCAGCGCCCATGAACGGTACCGGTCCTTGAGAGCGTTCGAGTCCACTGCCTGCTGATCCGGCTCTTCTTGCTCCAGCAGTTTCTTTTGAGCGAGATCATCGAGCAACTGAACAGAGGGAGCGCACTGCGACAGACCGAAGTGAACTCCTTGGTGCCCGTAGCGTTTGGAAAACTCTTCTGCCGTCATCTTGGCCAGCACTTTCTCGATGCAATCACTGCACAGACCGTGACCAGCATCTTGATTGCCCCACTGCCGACCGGTGGTTCGAGCACCACAGCACGGGCACAACAAGCGCACCGGGGCATCGAGATGTCCAGTCAGGTCGACATGTGCATAGGGAACATCCCTGAGCTCACAGTAGGCTTTCTCATCGCCATCGGCGTCATACAGGCCCAATGTGCACTCATCCCACTCCTCAGGTTCAGCGATGGACACCTCGATCGAAAGAAGCAGGTACTGACCGTTGCAGAACTCCTTCCGCAAAGCCATGCAACCGCTTCCGGTGTGATAAACCTCGAAGCCATACGCCTGTATGGGGTCAACAACTGTTGTTCCGCACGGCGAAAAGTAGGGGTTGCGAATCTCCACGTCGTTGAACATGAAAGCCATCTCCGACGGTGAATACGGCCGCATGAGCGTCTCGCCATTCGGCAGGACCTCGGTCATGACCATTTCTTGGGTACCAGCTGCGTTGCTTGCAATTACGTCCATGGTGCTGCGCCTCTTTGGGTAGTCATCTTGGTCTGAGATGAAGCACAGCCAGCTGTAACGACAGGCGAAAAAAAACCGCCCCATAAGGAGCGGCGGTACAGCGGTTTAGATTCGAGCAGAGACCTGGTAACCCTTGCCTCCTTCTGCCTGCGTCACGCCGCCTTCAAGCGTGATTGTCACGTCCTGCAGACCAGCGTTGCGGAACATGCTCGCCACAGTTTCAGCCACCGGCTGCATCTCAAACGGCAAAACCGTGTGCCAAGCGTTAGAAAAATGGCACCAGCGGCAGCCGTATCCAGCGAAAAACCCATTCTCGCGATTCCCAGGAACCGGATCCGGCATTTCCAGGATCTTGTTGATGCGGGTGGCAAAGGCTTCCGGGAATTCCTTCAGAACTGAAGACATACGAACCTCTCGATTAAGCGGCCTGGTGAATGTGCTGGTGCTTGCCGAACTCATTGAGGGAGTCCAGCTTTGCGAGGAACCGCTCAGCCGCAGTGGTGCTGGCCAATTCAGAGACAGTCTCAAAACGGTTCATTCCGCCGGCATAGTCCTTCCGGCCCTCACAGGATCGATAGAGCACTTTGAGCACTCGATCGAAACCGAGATGAACCATCAGATAGAGATGATCGCTGTGCAGGATCACCTCCCCCATGACTGCGTTTCCGCCTTTGCACGAACGAATTTCGTAGCTTGATTCTGGAAGCTTCAGGCGGCCGGCGATCTCTTTGAGCAAGCGCTTGCCCGAGCGGTGAAGGGTTTCTTTGGTGATTCGTTTTTCGAGCAGCGCTTTAGGGATTTGAAGCATGAGGTTTCTCCTCAGGGAATGACGGTCTCTTGCGAAGACCTGGTCATGGGAGATGCGCTACATAGGAATGCAAACCTAATGCTCGATCACCGCAGAGCGAGTGCAAACCAATAAATAACACGTACGCATAAGATTCCATTTGCTTTGTATTGAATCCTGACAGTATTATCCGGCCATCCAATTGATATCACCTAACAAGGTCAGGACGAAACAGCCCATGCACAACAATGCAACCCCCTTCAAGCCACGTCTCTCCCTGCTTGTCGCCTCCATCGCACTGGCCATGAACGCAGGCACTGCGCATGCCGCTTACGGCGGCATTGATGTCTACGCGCCAACGCTTGGCTCCTCCGATACCACCTACGATCCGCACATCGGCGGCTCGGGTGATGGTTCCACCCTGGTTGGCGCCCAATACAACCCGAGCACCGACACCACCGAGGCCTTCAAGTGGACCTTGCTGGGCGGTAAGCAGTTGCTGGCCAATCTCGGCACCAACGCCGCTGCATACGCGGTATCGAATGAAGCTGACGTCATCGTCGGTAGCTCCGTAGACAGCCTCACGGACAACGAAACCGCCGTGTACTGGAACAGCGCCGGCATTCACAAGCTGGACTTCCTGAACGGTGGGGCCGAGGCCGAAGCTCGCGCTGTTTCGGCTGATGGCAGCGTCATCGCGGGCTCCGCCGACGATGGCCTGACCGGCAACCGATCGGCAGTGACCTGGGACCTGGCTGGCGCTGTGACTCAGTTGGGCTACCTGAACGACGGCACCTACAGCTACGCCATGGGCATCAGTGCTGACGGCAATGTGGTCGTGGGGTACGCGCAGAACGGCGCAGGCAATGGTGATATCGCCACTCGTTGGGTGGGCGGCGGTAGCGCCGAGAGCCTCGGCACCTTGGAGGGAGGTACTCAATCCATCGCCACGGCGACCAGTGCCGATGGCACTTACATCGTCGGTGCGAGTGACTCTTCGCTCGCCCTGAGCGAAGCTATGATCTGGTCCGAGCTGTCTGGCATGAAGGGCTTGGGCTTGCTGGCCGACGGTACCCTGTCCAAGGCTGAAGGCGTCTCTGCCAATGGCGCCGTGGTCGTCGGTGTCGCGGATACCACTGGCAGCGTCCTCTCCGGGTTCCGTTGGACAGCAGAGACTGGCATGCAATCGCTGGTTGAGTGGCTGCAGGACAACGACCCGTCTTACACACTGCTGGCCAACAACACCCTGAACACCGCCACCTCGGTGTCCGCTGATGGCAACACCGTCTTCGGCCTGGGCTTCCTGAACGGCCGCTCGCAGCCGTTCGTAGCGCGTTCCTATGGCCCGATCTCTGAACCTGTGGTCACTACCCCACCAGTGGTAACCACTCCGCCTGAAGAGACCACTCCAGAGGTAACCCCTCCCGTCGTCACCCCGCCAGTTACTGACCCAACGCCGCCAAGCACCGGAGGCTCCTCCAATGCAGGGGACACTTCTACTGGCGGTAGCGATGCAGGCACGGGCACCAGCGCCGGTGGTACCGAAACCGATTCGGGTACCGGTGGCACTGGGGGCACTGACACGGGTACTGGTGGTACCGGCGGAACTGGCACTGGCGCGGGTGGCGCTGACGTCACTACTCCACCGACTGGCGTGATCGGTTTGCTGGACCTCGGTGACTCGTTGCAGAATGCGACCCTGTACGCGCAAGCTATGCAGAATCAGCTGCAAGGCTTCGTCCAGGACCAACTGTCCTGCTCGACATTCGACACCAGCGGCATCTGTGTCAGCGTCAGCAGCCAGATGACTCACCACTCGGGCACGGTCCAGGGTGACAACGTGTACGGCGGCGTTACCGCTGCATATCGACTGACTCCTGACTTGGTTGCCGGCATCGGCTACCAAGGCCCGAACACCTCGCTCAAGATAAACGATGACCGCGTCGAGGGTGATACCAACACGATCGGTGCTTTCGTCGAGTACGGTAACCGTCTTCGCGAAGGCGTATTCGCCCGGGGCGCCGTGGCTGTTTCCGAAGGCGATGCCACCATCAAGCGCTCCTACAAAACGGGTGCCGGCGACGTCGAATCGAAAGGCAAGGCCGATGTCAGCCAGCGTGCTGTATCGGGCCAGGTCGGTTACGTATTCATCCTGCAAGACAACATCGCGGTGATGCCTTTCCTGGGCTTGGACTACCTCAACACCAAGCTGGACAGCTACACCGAGACCAGTGGTTCCTTCCCGGCGCACTTCGATAAGCGTACCGAGGAGAATATCTACGGTACCGCGGGCCTGAACGCCAGCATGAACCTGGCAAACAAGGCCATCGTCTCGGCCAACATTAAGCACGTCAGCCGCCTGAACAACTCGCAAGACGATCTGACCGGTGAGGTGATGGGCGTGTCGCGCTTCGACATGAAGCAGGACACCACTGAGCGCTGGAACGAAGTGGGCGTAGGGCTGCAGGTTGCCGGCCCGTTCAAGGCCTCCCGCGTGGGCATCACCTACGGCCACCGCTTCGGCAGCGACAAAGCCGTTGCCTCGGACGTCGCGACGTTGTCCCTGTCGGTCGGTTTCTAATCGGAAACTGATTCACCAAGCGCCCCACTCCCCAGTGGGGCGTTTTTGTTTGTGGGTGGTTATCGTCAGGCAAAAAAAAGCCACTCCGAAGAGTGGCCGGGGATCATTGGTGTTAGGCAGCTGACTGCCTGTTCTGTTGCTCCCACCATGTGCGGAAGCTGGATACTAGAGAGCAGCCATTGTCTTCAGGCAAGGCGATAACCGCCTTGTTCTCGTGACTGATCTCATGTTCTGGCTCACCATCACGCGAACAGTGGTAGAGCTTGAAGGAGTTACGCGTGTCCAACTGGAAGCAGCACAAAGTGCCCTTCGGCCGTTTGTAGTAGACCCGGCAGAAGCCCGACTCAACAGAGTGGAATGCCAACTGCTCAACCTGTGTGACTTCAACTGGTGGTACCAGGCGGTGACGATGCTCAACGATCAAAGCTCGCAATTCAGTCATATCGATCGAGCGCTTAACGCCATCAGGGAAGAGAACGTCGCCGTACAGTGCTACCAGATCAGAAGCCAAACTGTCCTCAACCAAGTGACAATCTGCGAGGTCCCAGGCTCGGCCAGAAATCCATTCTCGCTTTTCCTCTGGGGTTTCCAGTTCGTCGATATACTCACGCTGCTCTGCCATCGACTCAGCTACTTTGAAGCAGGCTTCATTTTGAGAAACTGCAAAGGCATATTCGGAATATGTCCCCTCATCCTGCTGCCCCCAATTCAGAGTAACTGCGAACAATGCAAGGGCTGGTTGATTAGCTTTTACTTCAGTGCTGCTCATGATCGGTGTTCCTTTGAAAGTTAGTATCAGCCAGCAAGTTTCATATCTTGCTGAAGCGCAGTTTTGCCTTCATTGAAAGCGTTCAACAGTTCCGGGACATCAGACAGGAGTGCATGAGGGGTTTCAGAAGCCCCCCAGCCATATCCCCAGGCAGCATCCTTTGCATCTTGAAATGCGCTGGCTGCTAGTTGAGTGGTTTCCGGAGATTTCATGAGTAGTAGGGCTAGCGCCCATTGAGTTCGAGCGTAAGCCGCAAGCTGAAAACAAGTATTCATACTTCACCAGAGTAGTTTCATAACCATCTGTAATGACGCACACGGACCTGTATTACCATCTGGCCTGTAGTTGTACTGTGCAGTACACAGGACAAGACAAATATCCGGATATTGACTTGAACGTTTTGAAGCTTTGCTAAAGAATTACTGCATCATGTTCTAGGAATGAAAACCATGCTGCCTGACGCACTGGTAACCATCGGGATGTTCGCCATCGCCTTTTTCGTCATTTGGCTGATGCTCGTGTTCTTGCTTTTGATCCACGAAGCCGGGCATCTAATACCGATGCAGCGGTTTGGCATTAAGCCTGACAAACTCATTATTGGCGGATATAAGCTTTTCTCGTTCCGAAAATCCGGGATCATTCATGAAATCGGTTTGATTCCGCTTTGGGCCTATGTGGTCAGTACCGACTATGAAAAGGCGCCCTCAGACCGCCGGGCGATCATTGCTGCAGGCGGCCCACTCATCTCGCTGGCGACCGGCCTGCTGTTTTTCGGTATTAACTACGTCTCGCCGAACTGGCCGACGCTTGTCGCGGCCCAGGGCTCGATCCTCCTAGCAGCGACTAATATCATCCCCTTGCCCCCAATGGACGGGTGGACGATCGTCGAACATTTCTTGAACCGCCGTGGGATCTACTTTGATGACCGGAACAGGAAGGTCCTCATGGGCATAGGGCTTTTGACCATTATTGCTATCACCCTCGCCCTCTAGAATTACAGAACCCTGCTCTGCATCTCCTGGTGCAAGTTAAAACCACCAGGAGATGACTCATGACCACCACTTCCCTCGACGCTACCTCTCAACGCCCAGCTGTGCACCCAAGCTTCTTCGAGGAGGCCTTCAAGAGCTACAACGTACCGCCGAAGATCCGCGCATTTGCAGAAGCATTCTGCATTCGCTTTGACGTTCGCGGCATCTGCGACCCGGCCTATTGTGCAAACTCTGCAGCCCTTAAGCTGAAGATCGGTAATGGTTGCGGGACGTTCGATCACGAGAAAGACCCCGACGAAAACGGCATCCCCCTGATCGGAGAGCAACTGCTGTTCTCATACAGCACCTGCATCCAACGAACAGAGCCGGGCACTACCGCTGACGTCATCAACAGCATGGTGAAAGCAGCCCTCGCCGGCGCAGCTGTAGAGGAGCTTCTGCCTGCGCCAGCAGCCTCAGCTACAAACTGACCATACCCAGCCGCCCTCTTCGAGGGCGGTTTTTTTCGTCCACCAAATGTAGCGATGGCATTACGATACAGGTGGCGTATGTGTTCATGTATCATTCACGCGTCAAAACTATGAGGGACTAACCATGCTCACGAGCCAGCCCCAGCAAGGCATTTCTTCCCCCGCCCATCTGCCGGCCGCCAGCACCTCAGCGGTTAAGTGGTTCTCCCAGGTCACTGTCGAGCTTTCGTATTGGCACGGGAATCAGAGGTTAAAAAACCTCGACCAGTTTGAATGGCATGGTGATGCCGTCATGGCGCCAGCGCTGACCCACGCTCAAAGCAAATGTGATTTCTACAAGATCGACGAATCGTCCTCCCTTGAGCTGTGGGCGTTTCGCTCCCAGTGGCAAGTTGCGAAAGTTCGTGCCGGCGCCGACCAGCACTGGTCGTTTGCGGAAAGCCTCGACCACGTGACAAGAGTCATGGTCAGCCATCATCCAGTCTGGTCATCAAAACACGGAAAAATTTCCCCCCCTGACACCTGGCCAGGGTTCACTGCTACCTTCCAGAAAATCATTTCAGTCGACGCTTGTCGATCGAGAGATGAACTGAATGGGCTAGTCAGTGCAAGTCTGTGCATCTTCGGACAAGGTCCTGAGGCAATGAGTCTCGCTATTACGAATGGTGCCATCCGTGACCTGACCATCACTCGCGTTGGAGCGAACAACCACAGCCCTGGCTGTGAGTTGTTTAAGGTGACGGGTGCAATCGAGGTGGCCATGTCTCCCTACCAAACAGAATCGGGCCTTGACCATCTGGAAGACACCATCCGCAGCTCAGTCGGTATCAAGTTATCCCTTGTCGACGGAGCCACCGCCACGGGGCAACTCGATGCCGCGCAGCGCTCTACGATCTGGGTAGTTGAGCGCAGGTAACGCAGCAATCCTTTAAGAAATACCTTTTGCGTATGCGTACGCGTTATGTATTATTGCCGCGCCAGACAGGTAGCATATCTGTCCGGATGGCTGGTGTCGGCAAATCTGGGTTATGCGCAGGTGTCAGTCATCTCTGTTAGCAAGTTCAACGATCACTGACCCTTCAGGAGGGCACCGCCATGACCGCAGCCGTCGAAAACAGCAGCACCGAACACCAGATGGATCTGGATTTCCGCATGATCATCGCCACTGGCAACATCAAGAAGGCAATGGAAGAAGGTGATGGAAAAAAGAAATTTACCGCCGGCGACCTGTGGAATGTGGCGCCAAGCACCATCAAGGTCATCCCGGGATACAATGTCAGGGAGCGCAATGCCGCCTACCTGGCCAACGTTCAAAAGCTGAAGCAGTCAATCAAAGACAATGGTTTTAAAAAGGATTCCGCTCTGTCGGTCATCATCCGTCGCGATGAAAATGGCGGGCAGTCTATTTGTCTGAAGCGTGGCCATCAGCGGCTTGAAGCCACGCTGGAAGCGATCGCTGACGGTGAAAGCATTCCAACCATTCCTTGCATCATTGCTGCAGATGATTGTTCTGAAGAGGACATGACGGCAGACCTCGTGATCAGCAACAATGGTTCACCGCTTAGCCCGTATGCGACCGCAGTCGTTTGCAAACGCATGACCCGCTTCCACCCCGATGACCATACCGCGATCGCCAAAAAACTGAATCTCTGGCCCGCCCAGGTTTCGGACTACCTCTTGATGATCAACGGACCTATCGAGATCAGGAACTATGTCCGCGACGAAGTGGTTTCCTTCACGCTGGCAGTTCAGATACTTCAAGAGCATGGTCCCAAAGCTCTGCAAGTGATCGAGCAAGGCCTTGCCCGTTCAGCTGCTGCAGGCGGCAGAACAGAGAAGCTGATGCCTCGTTTTGTACCAGGCAAGGTCATCAAGAAGGCAATCACCAACGCAGCACCAACGATGAAAACGGCAATCCTAGAGATTCGGCAAGACAAAGGCTTCAGCCAGCTTTCCCCGGAAAACCAAAAGCGGCTTGAAGATATTCTCGAACAATTCCGCCTGGCGGAAGAGGAAGAGAAAAAACTGAACGTAAACCCGTCCACTGAGCAAGAGCTCAACCTCAAAACTACTGAGGACTAACCATGCCTTCCAGGCTACCCCTACACTTGATGTAGGGGTTTTTTTTGCCTATCGAAAAATGGCCCTCAACTTCGTCCACCAAGTTGTGTGCACCTCATGCCGCTTCAATTGCCCAGCAGCTGACCACTCAAGCCGCACCGAACCGGATGACCCCGTACACATGATCGCGAATCGGGTGAACGACGCGCATGCCTCACAGGCAGCAAGTCCAACCAGCTCGAAGCGATCGCCCGGCTGAGGTCTGATCTCACCCCTCACCAAATGTCCGTTCAAACTACGCCGGCACTGGCCGCAGTCGACTGCGAAGCGGGCAAGTTGAGTACCATCTGAAAAGACGATCGGGAGGCGTAGGTGCAAGGGCTTCACTTGCCTCCACTGGCTGATCGCCCCGTCAATTGTTGAACTGCTACCAACATCCTCACTGCTTGCCACTGACACGGCCCTCGTCGATCGCCTTCATGTACACCTGGACCCAGCCTGGTATCCGCCGTTGTCCTCTTTCCCAATAGCCTACTGCGGCGTAAGCCCACCCCAGCGCATCGGCCAGTTGTGCTTGTGTCCAGCCTAGAACCTCGGCCCTGATGCGCCTGATATCCGCACCGGCCAGGCTCGGGGCGTCGCCGACCAACTCACCTTGCACTGCAGCGCGGAAGAGTGATCGAGCTGCAACCGGCATATCGGCCCCCTTCTCCCATTTCGATACCAGCCCGGGCGACACGGACAGCATCGAGGCTATAGCTGCTTGAGTCAGGCCTGCTGCATGGCGCTGGTCCGCAAGATCAGTGTGCACGGTTTGGGCGAACTGGATCTGGTGTTCTGTGGCCATGTCGTCGCGATAGCATTGCGCTGCGTGCTTCGCCCGGGAACGGCCGTGGTAGGCTAGGTCGCGAAAATGGCGATCGGCGACAAACTTCCCATCCTTCATCAGTCGAACACGCCAGCCGGCATCAGAAGGCTTCGATGGGCGATTGTCACGGGTGATGCCCTGCATGCTTGAGTCAGTGATGCGCCTAGCAGAGGACACTTCGATACCAGGCGCGGGCTTGGAGTTCTCCATAAGCCTCAATCATCCAGGGAGTCGTTCTGACCTGACTCTTGGGCATCATCACCACCCAAGAACATCCCATTGCTGGAGAGCAGAGCACCACCCAGAACGAGAGCTGACGTAACTGTCAGCGCCGGCACCCCATCCGACTCCCCTGCGTCTGCGTTGGCGCCCTTCGGCCGCGGCTTCACCGGAATCGGGATACTCGCTGCCGCAGTTGCCGTGGGGGCTTGGAGTGTCAGGGGGGCATCAGGACGCTTTTGTGGTACCGGCTTAGGTAGAGGATTGCCCCGTTCTGGCATGAGCAGTGGCACATCATCATCCAGACTGAGCGTGACCTCATTGGCCTGCGCTTTCTCCAGGCTGCTGAAAAGCTCATCAGACCGCGCCATCAACTTGCTGAACTGCTTGTCGGTCATGAGTTCCCCCCTGCGCAGCCCACCCATGTTCCGAATGGTGTCTGTAGTGATGGCGTACAGGGAATCTTGAAGCTCGGTGCGCACCTGGTGCGTCATGAATTCACACTTCAAGGACAGTACTTGTTCCGCTCGGCCGACCTGGGTCTCCAGCTTCTCAAGCGCCTGTAGTTGGCGCTGGATCCGCAGCTCTGCCACTTGTGCCGTAGTTCTGTACCGGTTGAACCAGTACCAGGCGCCGAGGAGGAAAATGGCCCCCGCAGATGCAGCCAGGTACGTAGGCAGTTCGCTCGAAGGCGGGTCTGGCACAAGACTGAAACTGAACGAGTCAGTTGAGATTAGGGACAGTGCGACTGCCCCTGACAGAGACAAAAGAAAAGGTGGTTTTGCAGTCATATCGAGCTCCAACGCTGACAGCTTCACTAGGCTTGCAGATACATAACGCGTACGCGTACCTGAATAGTATCGCCTATGAATTTTTATTGTCACGCTGTAAGAATGAGCTGTCAGGGATTCCCTACCTACCTTGGCATTACATCTGATCGAGCTTGAAAGAATTGGCGCCGGCCACGAGATCACTACCCAGGTTGGCCAGAATCGTGTCCTGCGCTACGGTGGCAACACCATGGCCGCGGATGCCGCCAGTACTAACCCAATAGACCTTACCGGTGCCAGCCTCCTCCACCCGTTTATGAAGCTGCACTGAATAGCTGTAAAGCCGTTCTCCCGGCTGGTAGTCGGCCGTCTCCAGGTATGCGTAAAGTTTGTAGCTGCCATCAAGCTCTACGATTTGCCGTGGCAGGTGCGCTGAAATCGTTTCCTTGACCAGGTCATGGGGGATTTCAGTGGCATTGGAAGAAAGCACCAGTTCGACAGCAGAGGCATTGCATGCGCTGAGTGACGCAATGGCCAGGAGGGCAAGCTTTGTCAATTTGATCATGGGGGGGGTCTTACTCATTCAGTTGATGTGTGGGCGCTGCAATCTGCCGCTGAGATGACCTCTCCGCGAAGGTGCAACATCATCGCGTAGATCGCGACATCGAGCGGATCTCCTTTCTCTACGTGCTCGCGCAGCTCTTTCGAAAGGAAATCAGCTGTGCATGTATCGCCTTCATTCCAGCCAGCACGGCCTTTCGCCCGGTTCCTGGCCATCTTCACCTTCATGTTGAGCGCGATGGCGTCGACGGCCGCATCATCGAGCTCTGTCTCACTGAGCTGGTATGGAGCGTTGTAAGTACGAACAACAGCGGTCGATCGATCAGGCCCAGATACCCTGACATGCACCTCACCGACCTCTTCCAAGGCCGCGTGCACGCCACCTGGGTTCTCCCGATGAGCCACACGGAGCGCATCCAGCCAGATCTGCTCTGTTGTCATGTCGCTGCCGGCTGCTCCTGCAGGCGCAGAGGCCTGGTTCTTCGCGTTGGCCAGAAACAACACGGTATTGCACGCAGGGCAAGGGGGCATCTCATTATGGCCAACGATAGCCCCCTGGCTCGCCACGAAACCATATCCAGCGCATTCAACCGACCCCCCTATTACCGCGCAGCAAGGGGTGTCGGCTGGAGCTGGTGAAGCAAGCGCAGCTGCATCTTGGTGCGCTATTGAGTTCTCTAGTTGCACGATTTCACCTGAGACACCGATCAGAGGAACACCGAGGTGCCGCCCGCTGGGGGTTGCGCTTGGGATGGTTGAACTGCCGGCGACTCACCCGTCGACACTGGGGGCGAGGACAGAAGCGCAGACGCTTCCTGCCGGGCTTGGTGGATGACTGCGGGATTAATTGCCTTCCAGTAGCAATAGGCCGAACGGGAGTTCTCGTGCATGGACAGGTCACGCTTGCGCATCAAATGCTCGATCTCCGAAACCACCCAGTGGCCAGCGCCAAAAGCTTGATCCTTGCCCGAAAGCCAGAAGTTGGCATCAGTGATCTTGAAGAGCATCTCGAAGACAGCCAGCGCCACAACTGCCACTGGATCAGTACTGCACTTCAGACGGGCCATGATCGGACCGAGAGAGCGTATATGAGCCACGCGGAGCGAATTGGCCCAGGAAACAGAACGAGGGCGGCCCACCAGCTGGGGCAAAGTGATCTTATAGAAGCCCTTTGCTTGGGGCTTAACCAGGTCGCGGATGTGGGCGCTGCAATCCCCGCAGAGAGTGCTGTTGGCGTAGAGGCGATCCTGCCGGCGCCCGCTCATCCCTGGAGAGGAAAAGCTGAACAGATCAATGTGCCCACAAAGGCACTTGGTTGGAGCAGTAATGTGAGCCGCCATGGACACCTCCAGAAGTTTTGCCGGCGAAAACCACCGGAATCGACCTGAAGCATAACACGTACGTATACGATATGGATCACTTGATTCTGTGAATTTCCCTTCCCTAGGCGGCCGGCAGCAGCGACAGGATTAGGGGGCCAAGCTCCTTGGCCGTGTAAGCACCGGATATAGCCATCTTGACGCGAAACGGGATGGGCTTACGCCCCGTGCGGATCAGAATGAAATCCTCCAGTGACAGGCCGATTCTGGACGCCTGCTCACTGTCACTCAGCCCAGAGATCGCTGCCAAACCATCGAAGAAGGCACTGACCAGGTCTGGTGAACCGCCGGCGTCAAGGCGATCGAAGAAACCGTACACCAATGTCTCGCGGACCACCTGTGACTGTTGATTGGCCGCCTCCACTGCCTCCCGAATGGGCTCTGGCAATGCTGCGAGCAAAGTCGACAAGGTCACCTCCACACCCATCGCGCCCAGCGTGCGTATGCGCGCTGGAGGAGGCAACGGGCGCATGTGCACTCGGCATTGGCGGATCATGGAGATGCTGATGCCAATTTCTTTGCTAAGCCGGGTATCCGCCCAGCCCTGCTCGTCGCGGAACTGGTCCATCAGCTGGGCCCAGGCAACATTGCTCAAACCGCTATCCGCCGATTCGAAAAAGAGATTGCGAGAGCTCAGGTTGGCTGCCGCCTCGGTACCGCTGCTCCCTTCATGAAGGTCGAACATCTATTTGCTTCCGTTCGGTTCTGCAGCAACCTGGTCATCCAGCTCAACAGGAGCGGCCACGAAAGAGCGAATGATGAGGTACAGGGCCCCTCCGACAAGACAAAGGAAGACGCCCTTAAAAATGAGCTGGGGGGAAATCTGCACCACGCCGGCGCCAACAGCCATGGTAGCCAGCAGGCCCATGACTACGACGACAAGAGCAACCACGACGCGAATGATCAGAGAATGTGAGGAACGGCTATCCATGACTAGGCCCTTTCGATACGTAACGTGTACTGATAATACTGGATGAGTGCATATCAGTACAACGCCATGTGTGACCCCTCGGAGCCCAAAGGTCCGAGGGCAAAAAAAACCCGGGCACTTGGCCCGGGCATACAGCTGGTTTACAAACTGGCCACCCCAAGCGGGATGATTGGCGAGGTAACGGCATGCAGTCCGAAACCGTTCCCCTCGATGCTTACCGAAGCAGTCTTGATGCGAATAGCCCCCAGAATTCCGACATTGGAATTGGAAACGATGCGCTCCTGGCCAGTCTGCGTAACTGAAACAGGTTCGAAATCGGCGCCCATGTCATTGGCCAGCAACTGGTTGATGCGTTTAACCATTTCGGATGCAGCTTCGTCGGCAAGACCTTCTGCCGAAGCGGAGTCAAAGCAGATACCGATCACCTCTGCATCCGCACCAGACTCGTCGTCATCCTGGGACAACACTACGTGGGCCGTGGCCTTCAGTTCACTGGAGCTCACCAACTCGGCGAAGACTGTCGATCGATACGCTTGCTCAAGTTCAGCGAGCTCAGCGTCACGTACCGTTCCTGCAGGGTACGACCCCACCTGGTGCAGCAGGTTACCGCGAGAATCGACTGCAGCTGCTGCGAGTTGGGCATATTTGATTGCGGTGTCATGGAAGTTCATGCGTTTCTCTCCTGAAAGGTGGGTGCAAGGCCTTGCGTTGCCTTACAAACAGGTAATGAGGAACACGGGGGTGTATTCTTGCGTTGCTCCATGACAGCTTGCTCCTTGATAGCGAATCAGCGAGATATTCGACTGAATTCCAATCTGCCGTTAGTGAAATCAAGATCAAGAATGGCGCGACCTATTATTTCCTTGTCCGAGACAAAACCCCAGTAGCGGCTGTCCAAGCTATTGGGGCGGTTATCACCCAGTACAAAATAAGAACCGGCAGGAACAGTACATGACAAGCCTGACACGCTTCTCTCACAGCCGGGAATGGCAGGAAAGTCAGTGCTTACACCAAAGTCACTGCTGCCAGGGTCTTTGATCGTGCCGATTTGTAAGTCCTGAATTTTCTCCAGCGTATAAACGGCTTGTTTGAGCTTTCCGCTAGCTTCATCTTCGTAAGCAAATGGCTTCTCGCCCAGATGTACCGCCGGTGCATTATTAATGGCTAATACACCACCTTGATAAGTGATGTGGTCACCGGGGACTCCAACCACACGCTTGATGTAAGGCTTAGACGGATCGAGTGGGAATCGGAAAACCACAACATCCCCAAATTTCGGTGGTCGGCCTTGCGTGATTGGCTTCGGAACGAATGGTAATCTCATACCATAGGTGAACTTATCGACTACAACGACACTACCCACCACAAGTGTGGGGCGCATTGATGACGACGGAACAAGGTATGGCTCGGCGACAAAGGATCGGAATAGGAGCAGGAACACGGCAACAGGCGTCAACTCCACCAGAAAGGCCACTACCCCTTGCGTGAAGTGATGCCGGCCTTTAGCTCCCAGATATCGTTCATACATCCAAAACGGCAGCCCAAGGACTGCTGCAGTCGCGAGCAAGGTCGCCATGTCCAAAAATGTGCAAAGCAAAATGTATGGGCCAAGCACCGCAGCGGCGCACCCGAGGGAGTAGATCCAGGCTGGTCCATGGGCCTGATACTTTTTGCGACACAGCGCCGGAGCAGCTACCGTCAAGCCAACCCCGATCAAGAACAGACTCATAGGTATTTGCCCATCTTTACATGGTAACGATAGATAACTAGGCGGATTATGAACAGAGCGACAAAAAAACCACCCATTGCCCAGCCAATAACCTTGACCCAAAAGCCGTAGCTGTAAGCAGGGATGATTTCGAACTTTTCCAGGAGGAAATCAGTTAAGGATCCAACCACCCAGAAGAGCGCTGCAACCACCCACCCATTCATGAGAAGTTGAATATTATACTTTACGCCATTGGGCTGCTTCGATTTTGCGAGCATATTTACTCCGCTGCTATAAACGACCACC
Organism: Pseudomonas sp. NBRC 111132; assembly: GCF_001320565.1. Taxonomy (NCBI): domain Bacteria; kingdom Pseudomonadati; phylum Pseudomonadota; class Gammaproteobacteria; order Pseudomonadales; family Pseudomonadaceae; genus Pseudomonas; species Pseudomonas sp. NBRC 111132. The sequence continues at coordinate 16,622 of NZ_BCBI01000050.1, read as the reverse complement.
CTGCACGGCTTAGCGCGCATTTGTATCCGCTCAGCGGCTTGATCAACAAAGTAGACTCAAGTGACGCAGCAATACAATCAAAGTGATAGCTGTAGTATAAAGAAAGCTTCTCCACGTCCGCTCTAAGGGCTCGCCAGTATGCCTCGTAATGCCGGCTGCCTAGAACTGGAGCAGTATTTTCGTATTGGAGAGGAAACGGCTGCAGGGTTAGAAGCACCAACCGGAATTTCGATCGAAGCCAGGTGCATGAAGCTTCGATAATAGACTCGCTCTGTTCTGACGACCTGAATTTGTCGCGAACTTCCAGCCGGGTTATAACAAAGACGCTGCCAGCTTCGAGCACTGCAGAGAAGTCCTGGTGGCAGGTTCTCACCAGCTCGTGAACCAGCTTCTGGACGGTCTCGCTGACCAGATCGCAAGCCTCAGCCAAGGAGTATCGCTTCCCCTCCCCACTGGACAACAAAACCGCGTCCAGGACAGCGACTGGTACAGCCTCTGACTTCGATAGCAGCCAGGCTGTAACCAGTCGCCCTTCACATACCGCAGAGCCATCAAATACATCCCCTGAAAGGCTCAGCTCCACGGCATAGCCACCTGCGAGCTCTACGCGCTCAACCACCCCGCGGTGCATCGGTATCTCGCTGTAGAAACCGGTGTCGATCAGGCTTCGCACATACGGGCGGCAGGGGGTGACTTGCGCCAGGCTGGCAGGCACAGTGAAACTCAGCGCAGACCGGTGCCAGCACGAGCCTGCTCACTGGCCTTGGCCTTTCTACGGTCGGCCATTTTCATCAGCTGCACGAAGAGCACCGCCATCATCAGGACCGCGATCAGCACGAAAGCGAGTGCAGGGGTGATGTGGCCAATCTTTGCCCACACGAAAACGAAAGCCGCCAGTGCCAGGGCTGCCGGCACTTGGCCGACAATGTTCAATGTACGCATGGCCCAAAATTGGATTCGTTGCATTTCAAGCTCCTTGAATTGATTGATAACACGTACGCATAATACAAGAAGAATCTATATGCTGCTAGCCATTCGATGTCATGATGCCGCCACAAAAAAAGGCCTCAGTTCACAGTAATGAACCGAGGCCTTGTGGTCACCGACCAGGGAGTGACTTACAGAGGGTTGAAAATCGAATAGAAGCACACGGCCAGTGCAGCTGCGCAAAGGGCCGAGCACAGCCAGAGCAGGATATTGACATCGCGCAGCGAGCGGTCAGCAAAGCCCTGAATGGCCTGGGCCTGCTCAGGGCCAGAGGCGTTTTTCACACTGAAAAGAGCTTTCCGGCGCTTGATTGCGATCGAGATGATCACGGCCAGCACCACAACGGCGATACGAGCGAGCATGTCGGTAGTGATAGTCATAGCGGTTCCTCAGGTTGGGTTGGATACAGAACAGGTAAACGACTTACTTAGCGAGAGGTGGCATCACGGCTGCCGCCCCCTTGTTGAGTCATGGTTTTGATGGCTGCTAATACTGGGTCCCTGGGCCCGGCATCTTCGCCCTCGCAATGGGTGTGGTGCTCACCTGGCTTAATCAGGCAGTACCGCCCCACTGGCTTAGATGCTGTTACCTCTAAGCGATGCTGGGCACCAGGTTTGAACAGGATCAGGCCGACAGCAGCAACAGCGCAGACAGTGGCAACGGCAGCAATAGCGGTGCGCAGAGAGAAGAATCGCCCTCGACTATTCACCGACAGCAAACTCCACCCCGGTCGACAGGCTGATCATCTGAACTGCAAGGTCTGGGTTTATCAGCCCTTTTGAGGCGAGCCCCCTGATCTGGCCGGAGAAGAACTGCACGAAGAATCGTTGCGAGGCGTGCACGCTTTGCTCAGCAGCACCCTGCTCCTTCACCTGGTCACGGCGCTCGATGGCAGCGGCGGCTGAGGTGGCGATAGCGTTGGCCAAATCCCCAGCTCCGGCCTCGCCTCGGGAGGGCAGCCTCGTCACGTCAAGCTGCGCAAGGACATCATGCGGGAGATGCAAGCTCGAAAAACCCTCACCGTACCACCCGTCATACACCGACACCCCGTGCTCGTCGGTGGCCAGCACAGTGAAAAAACGAGAGAGCTGGTGGGGCTGATCGTCACCAACAGCAAGCTTGGGTGGGTTGGCCACCTCGTAGCCGGCGCCGACCTCGAATTCGAGTGTGTTGGCCAAATTGAACGCTCCTATCGGTTCCAAGAAATCGCCAGACGCAAGAATACATAACGCGTACGCATACGGCTATAGGATAGTTGCAAATCTGCATGATTCTTGCCGTTCATTGAAGCAGCGGGCAGCGCCTGGGAGGACACGCCAGCACCGAAAAATCAGATCTAAAAAAAAGACCCACCATCTAGGATGGTGGGTCGGATCTAGCGTTACTTTATAGGTAGCTCTGCTGAGCGTTTATTTGGATTGCAGCGGCTTGCTATTTTGGCTTGCACCGTACTTTACGCGTCTGAACTCACCTTTGATGGCAGCTACAGCTCCCATCAAAGGTGCGAAGAAGATACGCGGTGCTTGCCTTGCAGCATTAGCGAACTCGGACCCAAATGTATTCTTCATTCTTCAGCAAACTCCCGAATGGCTCTGTAAGCACCAATACAGATAAATATAAAGAAGAGACTTGCATCAGCCAAAACTAGCGCTTGCTCAAGTAGCGTCAATATATCAAGCGTGAACTTGCTAATACCGAAGTCAGCAAGGTAGTGGACTAAATGGTTGAGCAGTACTGCAGGCACCATAATGATGAAAAAGATGACCGTGCCGACGAAGCCATGAGCTGCGAAGTGTGCGATCGGATTCCACCAAGGTTTTTTGTGCGTTTTCGACATCTATTACTCCTGAAAGGACCTGGGGCGGTCGTTGAGAAATCCCATAGGCCTTCTTGCGGTAGACCTAGCCCCTGGAGATGCGTAACGCGGGCGTGTAATCGGCAGGCACAAAAAAGCCAGGCATAACCTGGCTGGGTGGAACGTCTCGATTAGCTCTGCCGGGTCTGACGCAGCCGACCTGGTGTGAATTTGCCCGAGAACGAGAAGCCGAGCTCCCTCACTCGCTCGCGGACCTTCAGCTTGTTGGATTTGTCACCCCGCTCCTTGTGGAGCTCGACATGCTCTGCCTCCACCTGGAGTAAGAATTCGACGTCCTTCTGACACAGCTCCAAGGACTGCTCCAGTTTTTTCCGGTCCGAAAATTTCTTTCCGATCAGAGCGGCCGAGGCCGCAGCCAGGACGGTACTGGTGACGGCAGCAAATGCATTTATCAAAGCGGATTGAACAGCAGGATCGTTAAGTGCGAGAAGCATGATGGCCCCCTGAAAGTTAACTTGCTCCAAGGGGATGCTTCACAGAAACCAGTAAAACGCAGGCACAAAAAACCCGCTCTATCGGCGGGTTCTTCGTGACTATCAATGCTTTGGAGTAATTTTGCCAGACCGGTCGCCTTCCCCGGCTTTAGCCATCTCAGCCTTGATAGCCTTGTAGGCGCCAACCAGAGGCGCAAAATAGATGCGAGGTGCCTGTTTTGCAGCACTCAGAAACTCTGAGGCGAAAGTCGTAGCTTTCATGTGCTTGCTCCTTCTCGGGGAAAACTATTGACTCATATATAGCAAAATAGGGGTGCGCCTTCAAGCGCGTGAAACAATTTCATCGGAAAAAGAAAACCCGATTCGCATAAGCGAACCGGGCATGTGTAGCGTTTTAGGCGAAAAACCCACCACTCAGATCAGCAAGGCCAGTGATCCAGTTTGGTATTTGTCAGACTCCGCACCAACCACCTCATTCATGCTGACATGAGCAGATCGGACGGGAAAGTTAACTATATTATTGCGAGACGCCATGACGGACCTACCAATTTCTTCTCCAACAGAGACGAATTTCGGGAAGCTCACGCTTTGGCCACAGATCTCATGGCCAGTAGTTTCAGATACACCATCGGTGAGCCCAGCTGGAATCCCTTTGAGCCTCTCATGCTCGGCTTTATTGAAAAGCCTGCTGAGCGTAGGATCCTCTGGGTGCACCAGGAATGGTTCAGTTGAACGTCCCTTTTTATATCCAGCACCAATTGTGCCACAACCATCTTCTTTACCAGTCAACAGTTGACGGACAAAACCTTTGCCAGCAGCGATATCTCTCGCCTCTTTCTCAGCAAGATAATCATACTTCTTCCATGATTCATCGTTCAGAGGTACGGGGTCTAGAATGTCATTGATGCATGACTCACGTACCTTACTGACTTTAAGGTTTTCGAACGAGAAACTGTCTCCAATCCCTGGCGTCATTGCCACGACAACGAGGCGCTTACGATGCTCAAGCGCACCATAATCCCAACCATCCAGTACTGTTTCGTGTACCACATAGCCGAGATGATTGAACACGCTTCGAATCACCGACATAGACGCAGTGTTAGCGTACTCTCCGACGTTCTCAATGATTGCGACACATGGGTTTACATGGCGCAACCAGTTAAGGTACTCGACGAACAATGCGCCAGCATCATTATGGCCTTCAGCAAATTCAAGTTTGTTCTTGCTCCTACCGCTTTTGCTTGCTCCTACGCATGGAATACCACCAACAAGGATCTCGCACAGCGGTGTGTTTTCACTCAAGTAAACATCCCGAACATCGGAGTGAATAGCGATCGAGTCATCTGTCCAGAGACAAGAATTGTTTCGCATTGAGCAGTCGAGATAATCGCTTTCCATCTCAACGCCAACTTGAACGAATGAGTCGACGCCAGACTTAACCATTCCCGAGTGCAGGGCGCGGTCAAGAACCTCCACCATGGAACAGACTTGCAACAGCAAGCTTCTGTCCACGCTCAAGCTTTTCCTTCATCCGTTTGAGACGCTCGCGGATCTTGGTTTGAATCTGCAAAGCAGTGATCACAATCCGGCCACGACGAATCGCAACCCGGACCTTATGATCATCTTCAAAGACTTCGCGAATTTGATCAGATCGCAGGTCGATTACTGGATGAACAACCCCATTACGCTCACGTTTTGAAACACTGATGCACTTCCCGGCAAAGCCGGAATGAACCTCAATTAGTTCTAGACGTCGGGCAACCTTGTCAGACTTGATCGAGTATTTGTTGCCAATCTGAACACCCGCAGTCAAAAGATGACGGCCTTCCATGAAAACACGTGAAACGCCTTTCGATTCGCCAATTTTTGCGTTGATGATGGTGGTCATTGTGCTGCTCCAAGTAGTCGGCACAGCTCCCCTGACGGGGACTGGGCCCGATCGGGGAAATGACAAACTGGTTGTCCGTACCTACCTGGAATGAAAAACAAGGCTCCATATTTTCCGGCCAAAGAAAAAGCCCCCGTCTCGGCGGGGGCTAGGTGTCCAGCTTGGATCAGATCGACGCCGGCATCTCCTCGCCACCCAGCGATTCGTACAGAGCCGGGAGGAATTCGGCGAACGTCATCATCATCAGAACGAACGTGGCGTCGGCCTGGGCCAGGGCATCCTCTCCCCCGTCCTGGGCAGCCTGCTCCTGAAGCAGCTCTTCGAACTTCAGGCGTCTGATCACTAGCTTGTCGTCCAGGACGAATGACAATTTGTCCTGCCAGGCCAGCGACAGCTTGGTCGCGACCTTGCCAGTTGCCAGGTGATTTTTGATTTCGTCGCTGGTGAGATCCTGCCGCTTGCAGCGAACCGATCCGCCATCTTCATGGGTGTCGTGCAGTTCACATTCGTCCAGGACATAGAAGCCTCCGCTCGCCTGGCCGGTTTTGAGCCAGTCAGTGAGGGTCGCGCTCGGGGCGATCTTCACCGTAACCGGGCGCACCGGCAGGGACCCCATTACTTCACGGAGCGTGGAGAGCAGATCCTCTGCACGTTTGGCGCTCGCGTTGTTGACGATGATCAGCCCGAGCTTGGGCGCGATAGCCGCAGTGATTACTCCCCGACGGATAAACGCCTTCGGCAGCATGGCCTGGATCGTTTCGTCCTTGATCTGGTCACGCTCTTTCTTGTAGACCTTGCACTGCTGGGCGTTCTCGATCTCCTCGACCTTTTCCTTCACAGTATCATTGACCACGCTTGCCGGCAGGATGCGCTCTTCCTTCCGAGCACTGATCAGAAAGAAATTCCCGCTCTGGTGAACGAGTGGAGCATCCTCCCCTTTGCCCAGCGGCGCGATGAAGCCATAGGTGACCAGCTCTTGCGAACCGCACGGCCGTGCCGGCTTCGACGCCAGGGCGGCTTGGAGAGTATCCGCGGCAAATTCAATATCTTGGGTCAGACGGTAAACGGTCAAATTCTTAAACCACATTGTCATGCCTTGTTATGTGATGTCGGTGATGACAGAGCCGTCATGAGCACTGTCTTGATTGATTGAGGTCGCAGCACCTGAGTGATTTCTGATGGGGAGGTGAACTGCCGATCAGCCGGCAGCCGCGTAGCAGAGCCAATCGATCTCGTCGGTGGGGTTAGGCCGTTCGAGCAATGCCCACCATCCTCCCCACTCCTCACAACTGATCGGTCGCGATGTACCCGGTGCCCCTTCTACGCAGAACTTGCCTGAGTCCGACGACCAGGTGACTACCAACAAGGAGGCATCGATGCCCTCCTTCCCGCTCCAGTTCCAAAAATGGCCGGCACTTTCCGGAGCCGCCTGCGACCAGGTTCGGCGCGTGCTCTCCTCAGCAGACCGCTGGCGCCCAGCAGGCGCATTTTCCAAACGGGCGGATGGTGAGCTGCTGAAAGTCGCTAGAGGGCCTTCATTGGCCGTCTGCTGCAGCCAGGGCATCGGAGAGTTCATGTACGCGATGTAGTTGGCAAAGAGATTCGCGGTGTCACGCACTCCTACCGCGGTCGCGTACTTCAGGAGTTTGGCCGCCTGCGCTGGTTGTGGCGCTGTGAGCAGCTTTCGCAAAAACACAGCTTCTGCCGCTGAGAACTGATGGCTGCCGGCATGGCCGCTAGCTCCTGGTGGAACACTGAGCCCCGAGGCATGCGCCTCGATCATCGCCCGGTCGACCTCCGCATCGAGCGATTCCCCGCTCAGCAGTGCGTCGATGCCGATACGAACCATTGGGGTGTTAGCTTTCCCGGTCCGGAGGGCGGGGCCACGCAAGTAGAAATACCGCTGGGCGGCCTTCAAGAGCAACGCCGCAATGTCGGCAGTGCCGGCGCCAATTGCGCCAGGAGCTACATCAAGCAGGTTCCCCATGGCGATCGTCCTTCACTGCGCGCTGGCGATCGACAGTCGCGGCGGCTGCTGCACACCTGCCTTCGGTGTTTCGTTGCCCTGAGCTGCCCTGATCTGCGCCAGCTCTTGCTCCAGCTCCTCACAACGCCGGGTAACCTGCGCCAGTGTGCGCACCGTCAGGTCGCCATGCTTATCCTGCTCGATGCTCAAGTCCAGGCGGGCGATGATTTCGGAGTTCATGCTGCGGTGATTGCCTTTCGCGATATCAGCGATCTGCTCGCGCATGCCGTCAGGCAGACGGACCACGAATTTGTCAGCTGTGCGGGAGGACTTGACGGGCAGGGATTGGGACTTGGGCATGGGGAATAACCTCAGTAAGACGGGCTGGCGGCATTACAGGTAAATGTTGATTACGCAGCGCGAAGGTGCCGGGATTTGTTCTCGCGGCTCTCCTTGGCTTCGACAGTCAGGAGCGATCGAGGATTTGAGAGCAAGCGACGGAGACCAATCGGCTCACCGGTGTCTTCGCACCAGCCGTAACTACCGTCTGCAATCGCAGACATGGCCAGCTTGATATCGCGCAGACTTTGGTTTTCACGCTCGATGCTGCCCAGGATGGACTGGCGCTCTTGTTCGATCAGTGCGGCGTCCACTTCATCAGGGGCTTTCTCCAAGCCCGTCAGGTCGACGCGCAGCTGCTCGATGCGCCCCATGGCTGTAGCACTTTCTTTCGCCAGCAGGTTTTTGAAGAACGCTACTTGCTCAGGGTTCATGTACTGGTCGTCGGGCTGTTGCAGCAGTTCCTGAGGGGTCATCGATTGGGCCTCGTGATTGGTTGGGTCAATGTGCCTGGCGCCAGCGTCTCGACTATCGAAACTGCAGCTTGATGGCACCATGCCGTCATTTTCACACGCACCGATATTACGGCCAGTATCAGAAACGCACAACAGCAAAATTACACATACGTGTTATGCATGCGAGAAAATATTTTCTGACGATCGCCCGGGTTTCCTGCAGGCGAAAAAAAAACCCCAGCGCCTAGGCGATGGGGTTCGGGAGAATCGTTATGCTGCTTCCGGCTGAAGGCTTCGTTTGTCCACGTAGATTTCCTGCACGAGATGAACTCGGTCTGGATTCTGCTGCGCAAATTGAGCAAGAGCGGCGCCCGGGCTACCACCACCACAGCGGAACGTCTGGAGCCCATCTTCGTTTGGCATCGAGTAGACCAGCAAGAACGCGGTGTCCTCGTGATAGCGGTTGGCAGCGTAGTCGACAGCTTTCCCTGTCAGACCGGCCATTTCAACAACCCACTGCAGGGTTTGAGTTCGAACCTCAAGCTCGATCATTGCCTCCTCGCCAGTCCTGGGGAACTGAGCCTGAGACAAATCGCGGCCCATGTATGCTGCTTTCGCTTTCTCGAACTGACTGAGCATGAGATGCGCGAAATCGCCGAACTGGAAAGCCAACTTTGCCCGCATAAGGTCCAACGGCTGATAGAAGTCAGGAGCCTTCCAATCAGCTGGCACTCGGCCTTCAGTGGAGACTGCAACTGCTTGGTTTGGGTTAGTCATGGTGCGGCACCTCATGTGCGTTAAGTTTGTAGGTGGAGATGGCCCACACAGAAATGTATGACGTGCGGCCTCGCCCCTATCGCTGGGTGCATGGTGCCGGCATGCAAAAGGCTCACGCCGCTTGCACGTCCAGGATGTATAGATCTGCAGGGACGCTCACGACATCCCCGAGCCAACGCCGAACGGCGTCCCTCTGAGTTGCGACTGGGAAGCCAGGCTCAGCGCTCATCATGAAACCAAAAGCCTTGAAGCTCGCTTCACGCATGGCCCATTCCAAGCTTCGTCCGCTCAGATCTTCGACAGACACGGTCTGGTACGAATGGTCTGTTCTGCAGCGACCAAGCATGCCCGGTGCGGTAGCCCGGGCGAGTAGCGCCGAACCGCCAGCGGCGAGCTCAGCGCCATTCTCATCCGCTACCATCCAGTCCCAGTGGTTCGCCGCGACGACGTCACGCAGGCTGAGCTGGGGCTGTGAAAGGTGCGATTTGGCCATGTCGAGCGCATGCTGCGCATTGGCTGCAGCGAACAGTTCGCCGGTGACGACTCGCAATGCTTTCAGGCGGAAAGTGTCGGCGGCATCGGGGTGTTGCTGGGTAGGCTCGGTATGACGCATGACGGGCTCTACGCGAATTGCTTCAGGGGTAATGGGCGCTTTCATAACCGCCACTTCAGCCTACACCTGCTCGCACCATCCGCACCTTCACCCCTCGCTGCTCGAAAGCCTTAGCTACGCGCCCTTGACGCTCGTCTTGGCCATCGCCGAAGACGATGGCGTGAGTCACCCCGCCTGGCAAGGTGTCGGGGGTCGGATGCCTGGTCACCGAGGCCAACGGGACATTCAATTTCTTGCTCAACAGCTGGCGGTGGCGTTCACCCGTGATTAAGCAGTCAACGACGACCTGGTTCACCTGGTGATCAATGATGAGCTTGGCGATCCGGTCAGCTTGAGCGCTGTCGAGCGCGGGGCCTGAGGTACTAATGAAGAGTTTCGAAATTACAGGAGCAGGTGCTTTCTCTGCCTGCTGGACGAACTCCAGAATTTCACCACACGTCTTGCATTGGAGTATGGCTGCCTTACGCTGGACCCGATTGTGCTTCGTGGTGCTGAGCTTATGGTCCTTGCCCTTACACCCGCATCTGTAGACGAAGCTTTTTTTGACCGCCCTCGACGTGTCCATGCTGTGACACCTGCTGGGGTCAAGCTTGAACACATCCCTCATGATGCCCTGCCATTCTGCTCCATGTGAGGAAGGCTCCATTCCCCAGATAGTGCGCGTGATGTAATGAGCCACTTCATGAGGGCAGGTGTCATCAAGGAACGTGCGAAGGTTTTCCTTGGCCAGTATTCGGTTAAACCGGAACTCCTGATCCTTCGGCTTGCCTGTGTGCTTGTCGATCCTGTATCGATACATGCCAGCTGTACGGCCGGTGAGATCAAATCGCACAGGTATTTCCGGAAATACTCGGCCAAAACGTGAGGACGCTAACGCCAGGCATTCTGTGACACGGGCCCTGACCGCCTTCAGTTCGTCGACGGGGAGCATCAGGCTTCAGCCTCTGGCAGCACCTGGATACTCAGCTGGGTTTCACGAGCAGAGGAAGGTGTATGCATGGCTGAGGGCGCTCCTGGATAGAAGCGCCAGATATTACACGTACGCGTTAAGTATCGTAAACGCACATATAGATGAAGAAGCCAGCTCACAGGCTCCCTGTAGATGCGCCGATCGCCTTTTCCGCGGGCAAAAAAAACCTCAGCACTTGGGCTGAGGCTTCTTGATGGTCGCTATCTTCATTGCTACCTAGGCACGAGCTTTACGGCGGCGAGAAGTATCCGGTCATAGCGCATGACCAATTGTTTAAGACGGCGGCTAGATACGTTGCCGTTGATCGCCTTGGCTACCATTCTCTCGTGACGTGCTTGGGCGCGACGCAGCCGCTGGCCTTGTTCTCCTCGCCATAATTTGAGAGGCATCTCCGGACCAGTGGGGGTAGAGTTGAGTGTTCCCATTTGCAATCTCCTGAGGCTTGCGTTGCATGACTCAGGGAGATGCGGAACGCAATTACATACGCCTCATTCGACTTTCATTTTCCAGAACTACAACGAGCCAGCCGGCCAAAATTTGCTTACATCCCGGTGGCGGCACCGCTCAATCCGCATTTTTCTTTTTCGCCCTTGGCTTCTTGGTGATCACAATATTTGGCAAGCCGCGGACCGCGTCATCCCAGTGCGGATCACGGTCAAGGTCGTTGACCACTTTGCTGATCCACACAGCCGTCTTACCCCAGCGGATGGCAAGCTGGCGGCCATTCCAGCCGCGGGCCTTGTACTCAGCTTTGAACTCTGCAGGGGTCAACAGCGGCTGTTTCAGTTGAACTTCGTTTTCCAATTTCATGCACTCGAAAATTTTGATGTCGAAGGCTGGTCGAGAGTCCACCCTCACCTTCGTACGCTACCACGAAAGCGCAGAGAGAAGATGCATTTTTAAACTATAGGACAATAATAATCAACTGGGAACAGCCTGCCCTCTTCAGTGGGGCACAAAAAACCCGGCCTCGTGAGCCGGGTGGATGAATCGTTATTGGTTCAGCATCCGAGTGCCTGGCAGTCGTCGCAAAGGCCAACCTGGAATACTTCAAGATCGGTGAAGCACCGGGGACATTGCTCGACATCATGATCTGCCGCAGGCTTGCTGATTGCGTCGCCGAACTCGGCAACCAGTGCAGCGTAGTGATCGCTGGTTGAAGCGTCACCGCGCAGCTCAAAATAGCGGTCCTCGGTCTTCGAGTAGGCTTTAAACACTTGCTTACCGTTGAACTGGCTGGCGCCCACTGAAACGGGTGCAATGTTGCGCAGCATGGCGATGTTCACGGGCATTGTTTGCATTGGGTTCTTCCTCAAGGAGTGGGTTGGCCGTATAGCTAGGAATGGCCAACAACACCTGATAAGCCGCCCCAGACGGCAGCTCCCGCGGGCGAAGCTGCGGGTATCAGCTGCCGATCGCCGCAGGCTCTTTGAGTTGCGCCTTCCTGACATTACCCTCCTGAGCAGGAAGCGCAGGTGTAAAAAACCCCGAACTGCGTGAGCAGTTCGGGGTGGTGCAGCGTTAGGGGACCAGGCCTGGCGGAAGGTACTACCAGTGCGAAGGCCACTGGATAGAATCGTCATCGTCGTAGGGGACAGGCTTCACCTTGAACCCAACAAGCAGAATCTCCAGCAGTTGCTCATCGTCCTGGGGCAAATCAAACCAACCTGCCTTGTAAAAGCGTCTCGCGAAGCTGTAGTCATCCCACAGCCGCTCGATATCGTTCTCGCTGGCCATGTAGCCTGCATTCGCCAATGCCGCACACATGCGGCGAACATCAGCGCTGCGTGCCGACGGCGCCGGCGTGTATTGAAGGTATTCCATACTGCTCATCCGCCAATAATCACTTTTTGCTCGTGTTGAGAACGTCACGCAGCGCGTTTGTAGGCCTCGATTCGCTCGTCGGCTGCGGCCAGGTAGCCCTCGACCCTCGCACGCGCTTTGGCCATGTTTTCGACATCATCGGGTTTCGCACGCGAGCACGAAATGTACGAGACCTCAGTCAAAACACGTTGGGTTATCTCTTTCCAATGGGAAACTTCATCGGCACTGCAGCAGGCATGGTAGTCATCAACCTTGCGGTGGAGACGGTCGTAGGCACGGCGGTATTCAGCGACAGGGACGGTTTTGTTGCTGCTCATGGGTGGCACTCCTCAGAAGGGAAATCTGGTTGAACTTGCCCATGGAGATGCCTCACGCACGCGTGTAACGGATGTGCCGGCGAGCACCATGGTCCTTGTTCTGCCATGTAACTCATCCCTGAGCACGATGTTCAATTCCTCAGGAGAGAAACTATGACAACACTCGTGAAAGTAGCGACCTGCTTGACCCCGGAACTTGCGCGTACCATCGTCAAGATGGCGTGCATCGTGCGCATCTCTCAGACCGGAGAAGGTGTAGAGATTCGCGACACCAGACCCCTGCTCGATCGCTTGGAGTCCCCAATCGAAGGGCGTGGTGTCGTCCGAACATTTGGCTCCACGCATTTCGTGGTGACCGAGGACCTGGCGCACCGGCTCGACGCAAAACACCTACCAGGTGAGCCGACTGAAACTTCACCGGTGACTGCGGCAGAGGATTCCGACGCGCTGAAAACGATTATTGCTGACCGGCTGGGATCTCAAGGTTGGGTGATCGTCGACGACCTGAGCTTCAACTGCACCTCTGGTGTGGCCAAAAAGCAGTACCAAACAGCAGTCGGCATCAAAGAGGCAATCGCATACCTGCAAGCCGGGGATGACGGCGCCAGGCGCCTGCTCGCTGAATACTACAGCGAGGGCAACAATGTGCTGAGCACAACCACTGCGACCTTCACCCCAGTCTGCTCGACCGAGGCTGTAGGAGCGGGCACTAGCCGTTTCGCAGCCCGAGTTGACGACGTAGTCAGCGGCACCTATGCAGTGCGCCTGCTTCGTCCTCGCGACCTGGCCGCAGATGGTAAATAGCACCACCACGCTCCCCTAAACGAACGCTCCACCATACCCCGGGTTCGCCTGGGGTTTTTCTTGGCCAGAGTTTCCTTTTGCATGTGCGGCATCACCGCGTACATAGCCAACAATCCACCGGGCGGAGACACCATGAACCATTATCAGCAACTGATCGCAGACGAAATCCTGTCTGTTCGAGGACAGAAAGACTATTGCTTGCAAGTCCTATCCGCCGGCGGCCTTCAAAGCTGGGAGTCGAAGGAATACAGCGACCTGGTTGAGGAATACGACCAGAAGCTCAAAGGGCTGAATGAAAGATTGCCCGCGGCCGGCTGATCACCAGTCCTCCCTTACCCCCCCAACCTCACCCAGGAACATCATGACCAACGCAATCGAAGCACAAGCACAGAAGGTCCGTGCCGCCTATGCAGTTACTGGCAGCGTCAACCCTGAATACGAGCGCGAGTTCGACAAACTCTCGGATATGCGTCGTGAGAACATGGCTCAGGAGTTCCGCGCAGAGCGTGGCCTGCCCCCCACGGCCGAAACCCCGTATGACTGAGCCTCAGGGACCTGAGTCTTGAACATACACACCACCGCCCCCGGCTTGCTGGGGGCGTTTTTCGTTCCGCTTCCGGCAAGGTAGAGCCAAGCTGCAATGCGCAAGAGGCACCAACAAAATCGAAGGGGTCCTTTGATGGGTTGCATCGGTTGCCACGTAGGTGTAAATCACCGTGTGCACGCAAATTTCAAGGAACAGGCATGACTGAACAACCCGACCAGGAGCTGTATTACGAGCTTCAGATCGCCGCCAATCGCCAGACCATCTGGATTCACAGCAGTGATGGCTCAACGGTCGGTCGATTCAGCCCTAGAGGAATTGATCTTCACAATACCGTTACCGAAATGATGGCCGGAGCGCCTGAATGCCGCCTGTGTACGTATGGAAGTCCAACACAGGCCGACTGGCTGACCTTTCGCAACCGCTCGCTTGAATGGTGGGGCGTGGATGTTCCTCACAATGCAATCGACACCAGTTTCCTGCTGCCAGGCTAAGAGGCGATGACAGGGCCTCACTCGGTAGCCAGGCGGCCCTTAGCACGCACTGGGCGCCTCGGTCAGAGGTGAACCCTCCATTTCATCATCGCGCTTGTCGGCCTCTTCCATACAGGCACGTAGTAACTCAATTTCTAGCAGATCATGTTCAATTTTGGTGACCACGCGGAAATCTCGCAGCAACATTAGACGCCCCATGTGATAGCCCCGGGTTCGCTCCAAGTCCGGGTGCTCACGATAGCTGCCAAGGTTCGCCATATCATTCTCCATGGCGTCCAGCACAAACTGTTTCAGGGCTTGCGGATCGATCATGCTCATGGTCTGTACCTCTCGAAATCGCAACTGGGAGAGCGTATTTCGTGAGCGTCGTGACTGTCCATTTCATCGCCAGCCTGACGCGATTACCCGCACTCAAAGAAGCTGCATGCCTGCCCTGCTCCGGGCAGCGGGTTTGAAGTCCATTCAACCTACATCGCGGTGAGCACTGACAACTGCCCCGCCCCGCTTACAGGTCACTGCAGGCAGGGCTATCAGTATAGCGCGTGGCTTCAAGGTCGGCGGCGAGGAACCGGCCGGACTGTCGCTGAGCACTGATCAGATGAGAATGACCGGCTCCGGATCATTTTTATCGGCCCAGCTATGTGTACGGCGATCCCGTGTAGTGAGCTCCCAAGTGCGAACAGTCGGAGTAGAACGTGTCGTTCTCACAGACCAAGGTAAGATCCAAATGCTCGTCAGGGACCGTTTGAGGCTCTGAAGGGCCTCCCGCACTGTTACCACCGCGTTTCGTGAATTCTTGCTCTTGCAGGCCTTTGTCAGGGTCTTCAACCCCGGAACGCTTGCCTGCAGTTGCAGCCGTGAATTTGTTCGAGGAAGACGGCAGCTAGGCACTTGTGCCTACCGGATGACTAGGCACATGTGCCTAGCTAGGGATGGGCCTCTTCAGCGATGGACTGCGCATCTAGCTGCTGCTTTCGACGCTCCATCAACTTCTGCATGTATACGATCCCATCTTCCAAGGCCTTCACCGCCCAGGACGGGCAAGGCCTGGATGATTTCTTGGTCGGATCGTTGAGCCAAGATCGAACCGCACGAACTGAACAGGGTCGCTGGGTCACGGCATTGATGAGCATCGCGCTCTCCCCCTGCTTCACCTTGTGCTTTTCCAGCAGCGCGAGGAACGCTTGCCGGTTGGCATCCCGTTGTTCGACGTCCATCAACCCTCCGAGCCTTTTGAAATTAGGCACATGTGCCTACTCGTATTCTAGGCACATGTGCCTATCAAGTGAACTACAAAATTATGGTCCCAGTCATGCCTAGGCAGTGCTTCCGACGTGCTTCCGCGGCCCAGGCCACACCTGGGCGCTGCCGGTTGGCCGTGACTGGTCAGTCGTCGTAGAAGTCGGTGTAACTCTGCAGAGTTCTCCCTCCACGAACCAGGTCGATCGTCATCTTGTTACGGTCGGGCCCCATTTGGAAGGTACGGCTGGTATCCCAGGACTTCACGACCAGCGTCACGGTACCGCCGGTGGCGTCGGTGTACTCGTTAGTGGTATCCCAGTAGGCATCAGGCCTAAACGCTATCGTCTATTACCATTCTGAGCTTGGGAAAGTCGATCGTTGAAATCGTCAAGGGACAAGCTGCCATCGTTCAATTGGAAAAGCAGGTTCTGGCCTTGCACCCTCCCCTCCGCTTTGCTCTCGCGGACCACTACATCGGTGGCCAAGAGGAACTTGCGAAGGGCTTCTTGAAATTCACGAGGGACGGTTGCGATGAAGTCGCATTGGTGGGAGTCACGGTGACGCACTTCGAAGAAACCGTCACCGCTGTACATCTGGCCCGCCCCCCTTTGCACCCAGGGATCAGTCACTACGCCAGGACTAACAGCCTCGGTGGGGAATGATGCTCGCACAAGCTCAGACAGAGCTTCAGCCATACGCTCGCTACCAGGCAGCTTGTAGCACCCCATTGGCAACGCCAATCGTGCGCCGAAATGCAGGCGCACCGCCGAGCCTCCTGAGGCTTGGTCCACAGTTGCTTTCAGCGAAGGGTAATCTCGAAGCTTTATCTCACACTGGTAGCAGACGTTTCCGACATAGAATTTTTGTCGCGTCTTGCATCCCGGGCATTCCTTCTCTGTCGCTGATCGCATGCGGACGTTCACTCATGAATTTGAATTTTTGAAATCACTCAGCCGCGGAGCTGCGATTATCGGCAGTGGTTAACGAGCGGCATCATTAGATACATAACACGTACGCATAATACTTGCTGGCAAAAGGCGGATCAAGAGCATGTATTCAATAGCTCCTGCAGCGCCAGTCGGTTGTACTGGC